>CAYUBO010000008.1:0-18346 GCA_964443095.1 uncultured Candidatus Peribacteria bacterium
TCCCGCATTTACTATCGCCGAAGCTTCTTCCCATATCCGATAGGCATCACATTGCTCGTCGCAAAGAGATTGGGATTCATTAACACTGCTCTCATCGGACTCAGTTACATCAAGTCTCAGATTATCCGCAGAAAAAGTGAAGAGTATCTCGATTCGTTCATCATCAATCGGTTCGGAAAGCGCTTGTACAAGACATTTTTCGAAGATTACACGGAGAAAGTGTGGGGAGTTCCGTGCAGCAAGATAAAAGCGGACTGGGGAGCACAGAGAATCAAAGGATTATCACTCCGTCGTGCACTTGTTCATGCGGTGAAGGATCTTTTGAGCAGTGACTTTAAAAAATCTCAGGAAGAAAGAGAGACTAGTTTGATCACGAGGTTCTGGTATCCCAAATTTGGCCCGGGTCAGATGTGGGAAACAGTTACAGATCAAATCAATAAGTGTGGCGGAGAGGTCCGAATGCAAACAAAGGTCAGTGGAGTGAAGATTGCAGACAATAAGGTCACATCAGTAACAGTTGAAAACACATCAACAGGACAAACTGAGGAGATTAAGTGTGAGTACTTCTTCTCGTCGATGCCAATCCGTAACTTGATCAACATGATCAATCCAAATCCACCGGAAGAGATCAAAAAAATTGCAGATGGACTTGTTTACCGTGATTTCATGACAGTTGGATTGCTTCTCAAGAAGCTTCATGTTCAGAAAAAAGGTAGAAAGCCTGTGGAATGGATCCCCGATAACTGGATTTATGTGCAGGAGGGAGATGTGATGGTCGGGCGAATCCAAGTTTTTAATAACTGGAGCCCGTACATGGTTGCAGATCGTAAGAATACTATGTGGATTGGGCTCGAGTACTTTGTAAACGAGGGTGATGAACTGTGGGTGAAGCCGGATGAGGAAACAATGCAATTTGGAATTGAAGAAATGGTCAAGATTGGATTCATCCAAAAGGAAGATGTTCTAGATTCCTGTGTAATCCGTATGCCGAAAGCGTATCCTGCTTACTTTGGCAGCTACGAAAAATTGGATGAGATTAGAAACTACACCCTGCAGATCCCCAATCTCTTCCTGATTGGTCGTAATGGAATGCATCGTTACAACAACCAAGACCACAGCATGCTTACCGCTATGACGGCGGTGGATAACATCGAGAACAATCAAACCGATAACAGAAACATCTGGAGCGTGAACACAGAACCGGTGTATCACGAAGAGAGGGAGACGTAATTCTTACTACTCTTGTGCAAAGTCCGGAAGTGGCTGGCCATCTCTTAGTGCTACTGCGATAGCATGTATTTTTTGGAATATATCTACATTGTAAGTTGTTGATTTTGGATCATTACATGGAATGCAATTGCGATGTATGTCGTGTTGAATTGAGGCAGCAGGAGTAATAACTCTAACATTAACTTGATGTTTAAGTGCTTCCAAAACTGGTTGTGTGTGAGAAATACCAGTAGATGAGAGTGACTGGCCGCCAGCCGGAGTTGAAAGATGCAATGCGGTTAGCTCTTCATCTCTGAGAACATTAATCTCATGAAGTTCATCAAGATATTTACAATACGCTTCTGTGTCTGCTGCCAATTCTGCAGCTGTATACCAGACATCATTTAGTCGGATAATTGCTGCATCAACAGGAGCATTAGAAACAAGGCCCAATGTATTATCTCTGTGTAAGTTCATGCTTAAGTTTACTTTTCCATCTTTCACCACAAGTGATCTTCTAAATTCCAGATATTTTGCATCGAATCCTTCTTTCCATTTGCACCATTCCTCTCCAAAACCCTTAATAATAGGATCCGTTTTTTTACTATGTGCACCATCAATATGTTCGAATAGAGTTAAGTTGGAAGAAGTAAAAACGTAATCCCCACGCTTTCCAGATTTTACTATTTCTCTTTTAAATAATTCCTTTAATTCGTCAGGATGATCAAATAAGTACTGTTGTGCCTCAGGTGTCCAAGCACATACTTGTTTACCTTCAATAGTAACCATTGGAGGGTCATTTTCCATATCCATATCCACATACTTAACTCCATGCATCCGCCCCTCATGAAACACTGGAGTTGTAACACCATTCATACGTAGAAGATGCAGTAATTGATACTGTTCAATCTCTGACCCGTAGACAGATTCCTGAATTGCACCGGTGTCGTACTGTGCAATTGAGAAATGTGCTCGTGAGATTAGGTTTGCTGTTCGGTTGGATCCTGTTGGACATGGAAAATCTTCTACTCTTACGATTCCTATCCTAACTGCTTCATCAAGAGCGTCCTGTAACCGTTGTGCTTCTGGTTTTTCAATCTTACCAAGCGCCTTTGATGAATCAGTTCTCATTCCACCAAAAAGAGCATCAACAGCTGATGGATCAAGAGAGGGTAGGGGTTTAGGCCCATCCCCGTTTTCTTTGCGTTCAGTCATATATATAAAATATACGATTATTGAAATTTGTCAATTACTCTGTTTAGCTATTAACTTAGCCTTTCTTAACTCTTCGCCTCTCTCTAAATGATGGCCTCCTGGTTGCAGATCTGACTTGTGATTCGGCTCCATTTCTTCCACTTGCTATTCGAGCACTCACAAGATCCCGAAGCATTCTCTCAGGAGAGACACCTTGGGCCTCGAGCCTTCTACGAGCACAACCCAACATAGGTAGAAAATGCTACTCCCGTCAGATCAATCCATCAACCTAACTACAGCTTTGAATACCATTCCACAGACTTCTCAATTCCTTCATCAAATGGGGTATTTGGAGCGTACCCCAGCACCTTTTGAGCCTTGGATATATCCGCAATGTAATTGATTACTTCTCCTGTTCTGGCCTCACCAAGCTGGATCTCAGAATCACTCTTCATGAGTTCCTTAATTCGGTCTGCAAGATGAACGATCGTAGTACCTTCTCCGAACGCGAGGTTGTAACAATCGTTTTTCGCTTCATCAAACTTTTCAATTCCAAGAATCACTCCATCAACCGCATCATCAATGTACGTGAAATCCAAACATTTATCTTTTCCAAAGACCGTGATCGGTTCACCTGCTTTCGCTTGCCTTATGAAGAGGGGGACAACTCGGATTGAATCATCGTACATTCCGTAGACGTTACTGAACCGGAAGATAATCGAATCAATCCCATAGCATCTCTTGTACGCTTCAGTCAGAGCTTCTCCTCCTACCTTGCTTGCGGTGTACGGGCTCTCGCAGTTCTCAACTCGTACAAGATCTTCACTGTATTTATCTTTATTAATATTCCCGTAGCTCTCACGTGAAGAAGCAAACATAAACTTTTTGATTCCGGACTTTCGTGCAAATTCGAGGATGTTAAAAAGAGTGAGGAAGTTATCCCGTGCTCGATCCGGATTCTCAACAAGTTCATACACACGTGCGTTTGCCGCGAGGTGAACAATCAAATCCACATCAGTTGGAATCTGATCCATCTCCTCTTCATTGCGCAAATCCACATTAATCGTGATGTCATTTATCTCCGGTTTCCACTTATTTGGCTCCCAGTCCAATCCAATAACTTCGTGCCCCTTTTCGAGGAGTTTTTCTACTAGACGTGTACCAATTGTGCCGGAGGAGCCAGTAACGAGTATTTTCATGTCCGAGCTATCCTACTGGCATTAGGGATCTCTCTCCAGCTTTTCCTGCAAATTTTGGCCAGACTTCGCTACACTCTGCCCGATGCTATCACTCATCCTGCCCACCTATAACGAGGCTAAGAACGTCAAAGAGCTTTTGCCGAAGATTGAAGAGATCCTCAAAAAAGTTCCACACGAGATAATTATTGTTGATGATGACTCACCGGATGAGACGTGGAAGGTGGCTCAGGAGATAGCGCACGACATGGATGATGTGCATGTGATACGTCGAATGGGGAGGCGCGGACTTTCTTCTGCAGTTATAGAAGGATTTCTATCCGCGAAAGGAGAAGTGCTCGCAGTGATGGATGCAGATGGTCAGCATGATATGGATCTACTACCGAAACTTAATGATGCAGTTGAAAAGGGTGCCGGCATTGCAATCGGATCACGATACACAGAAGGAGGAAGTGTTGGAGAATGGGATGAGCGTAGATATCACTTAAGCCGACTTGCAACGAAAATGGCTCTCATGCTTTGCAAGGTGAAGGCAAAAGATCCCATGAGTGGGTTCTTTGCTATCGACAAAGAGATATTTCAAAAGGTTGTTAATCAACTTAATCCGAAAGGATTCAAAATCCTTCTTGATCTACTGGTTCATGTTCCAAAAAAGACAAAAGTAAAAGAGATACCATTCACTTTCGGCCAGAGACATCACGGAGAGAGCAAGTTATCCCGCAGAGTACAGATTGAATTCCTGGAATATCTTTACGATGTAACAGTCGGGCGTTACATCCCGCTTACTTTTGTGAAGTACTGCATTGTCGGAGCACTTGGAGTCATAGTCCATGTTGCCGCATATAAATTATTCTCGACTCTTATAACTCAAGATGGAGTGCCTCAATCACTTTTCGGGTTCTCTCTTGCTGTTGTTGGGGCAACAGAGACTGCAATTGTCTTTAATTTTCTGTTGAATAATGTTTGGACATTCAGTCATATAAAACTGAAGGGTGCAGCAGCAGTTCTTGGCTTCCTTAAGTTCAATGGTGCGTGTCTCTTTGGTGCACTTGCCAACCTTGCAGTTAGCGCATTTCTGTTTTCAATTGGGTGGCCGGAACTTGTTTGTGTGGTCATAGGGGCATTCACTGGTGTAATCTGGAACTACACTATGAATCGACTCCTAACTTGGAAAGGATGAAAAAGATTATTCGTAACCAATGGCAGATACTAAATCTCGTTCTGGTACTGTCAGCTATTTTAATTGCATTTAGATTGTTGGCACTTTCGCCTCTGTATCAAGACGACCTAATTCGAAAGCAAACACGCATTGCTGTTACTCAGGCTGCCGAAGAAAATGGGTGGCTTCTTTCCGGAATAAAAATGAATAAGGTTGATGGAAACAACATTGAGATTCATTACCGTTCACATCTCCGTGGGCGCGATCAAGTTGATTGCTTCGTGCTCAATTCGCTTACAAGAAAACTTAAGCCATGCAACGAAGGAGCATAGCTATCCTCGGCATTCAGGCATATGCCTTTATTCTGGCGCTCGTGCAGCAGCTAGGGGGCGTACGCACGGATGAGGCGAAATACCTACTCAATATCCCATATCCGCATCCGCCATTGATGCGATCAGTTCTCAACTTCACAGAGTGGCTTCCGCTTCAGGATCTACTTTGGAGACTTGTGTTTGCATTCCTTCTGGTTAATGCAGTTTGGATGGTTTGGGATTTGGGTAAGAAGCTGGAAGAAAAACAGAGATTCCTTCTATGCACCATGTGGCTTCTTTCTGCAGCAGTCGTGTTGCAAGCAGGGACAATAATGATGGCTCCTCTTACTGCTATTCAGGGATTCGTATTCCTCTGGTTGCTACTCACAGATAAGCCTCTGGATAAATACGTCGGACTTATTGCTCTTTTGTGGTTCGTTTCACTCTTCACTGCGTATCAGGCGGTACTCTTTTTGCCGATTGTTGTAGCGGTGTTCTGGAAGCTCAAGATGAAGAAGAGGAAGAGAATCATATATCTTGTATCACCTTTAATTCTTCTGGTTGCATACACATTCATAAATCCTCTCGTTCTCGAGAGCATGTTTAACGCAGGAACACAGAATAATTCTCTATCTGTAGCTCAGGCCGGAGAGGCAGTTGTTCGTATGTGGATTGTTGGTGGAAGCATAGTTTTAAGTGCTCTTGGAACAATTGGAATCATCCGATCGCGCAATGTGCCACTCCTGCTGAGTATCATTCTCGTAGCGGCATACATCTTTGTGTCATACAGGAACTACTATGCGATTCTCTTCACGCCGCTCTTCATCGGTGGTGTTATCTGCAGACCAACAATGCTCAAGCAAACTGCAGGGATGCTGAGTGTATCCATATTTGCAACTGCGATGATTGTTGCTGCCGTTCCGTTTTCAACTACTCCTTCGAGTGCCAATGCAATAATGGAAGAGATTGCTAAGCATGAAGGAGAAGGGCCGGTTCTTATCAGTGGTAACTTTGGACATCAATGGCAATACGCATCAAACATACCAGTACGTCGCTACAGAAGAAGTCTTCTCCCGGATGCACGGGCGACAGTTTGCATTGATTTCTGTGATGGTATGACAAGGCGCGGATGGAAACGTCTTGATACAACAGAAGTACAAGTCTGGGTACGGGACTAAATGCCGTTGTATTCCCTGTACCAGTCTACAAACTTCGGAATACCTTCTTTTATTTCTGTCTTCGGATCGTAATTTAGCATTTGCTTTGCTTTGGATATATCAGCTGATGATGCACGTACGTCTCCGGGTTGCATTGGCATAAAGTTTTTCTTGGCCTCCTTACCACATGCCTCCTCAATCGTTTTGATGTAGTCCATCAGCTCTTCTTGCTTGCCACAGCCAAGGTTAAATACTTCTTCATCGTAGTTTTTATCAATTGAAGCGATCAATCCATCAACAATATCATCAATATATGTGAAGTCTCTCTGCATTTTTCCTTCACCAAACACATTTATCTCACGGTCATTCAAAATGGCATCTGTAAATAGGAAAAGTGCCATGTCCGGCCTTCCCCATGGACCATATACCGTAAAGAATCGCAGTCCGGTTACAGGAATCCCGTAGAGTTTGTGATACGTGTGTGCCATCAGCTCATTATCACGCTTGTTCATTCCATATAAAGATATCGGATCATCAACACGATCTTCCTCAGAAGATGGCTGCTTGGTGTTACCGCCGTATACAGAACTACTTGAAGCGTAAATCAATCCTGGAATTTCCTGTTTTCTCACTTCATCCAAAATATTAAAGAATCCATCGATATTTATCGCGATATATTCATCCGGATGCTCGAATGCGTAACGAACTCCTGCTAACGCAGCAAGGTGGCATACTCGGTCAACTCCTTTCATTGCATTCGCAACTGTCTCGCGGTCACAGATGTCACCTCGAATGAGAGTGAATCCTTCCTTTCCTTCAAGTCTTTTTGCTCGTGCCTCCTTAAGTTCAGGATCGTAATATGGAGAGAAATTATCCAGACCAACAACCTCGTCTCCACGATCCAAAAGCACTTGGGCAGCGTGGTATCCAATAAAGCCTGCGGCACCGGTCATTAATATCTTCATGATTGATCGGGAATTCCAATACCAACATACATCAGTCCTGCCTCTTTTACCTCATCCGGTTCGTAAATATTACGTCCATCAAATAGTGCATCACCCTTCATTACTTCTTGTAGTTTCTTCAGGTCAACTCCTCTGAATTCGTCCCACTCCGTGAGAACTATCAAGGCATCAACTTCTTTTGCAGCATCCAGAGGGGATTCACAAAAGTTAGTGTCAGAAGGAAGAAGTTTCTTCGCGTTATCCATCGCGACAGGGTCATACACTCTCACTTTGTGTCCGTTTTCGACCAGCGATGGAATCAAATCCAAACTCGGCGCTTCGCGCATGTCATCTGTCCTCGGTTTGAAGCTGAGTCCCCACACACCAACTGATTGTCCATCAGATAAATGATTAAGAAGCTTCTGAAAGAAACGATCACGCTGGCGCTGGTTTATTTCATGTGTTGCTTCTACTAATGGAAGCGATACGCTCACGTGTTTTCCAAGGTGCATAAGAGCTTTTACGTCTTTAGGGAAGCAGCTGCCTCCGTATCCGATACCTGAATGGAGAAATCTAGGACCAATGCGGTCATCCATTCCCATTCCACGAGAAATATCACGGATGTTTCCACCTGTTTCCTCGCAAAGTTCGCTCAACATGTTTATGAAGGAGATTTTATTTGCAAGGAATGCGTTGCTTGCATACTTAACAATCTCCGAACTCTCTCTATTCATCCAAATGATCGGCTTACCAACTCTGGTCAGAGAATTATAAAGTTCGTCCATCTGCTGCTTTGCCCAATCATTTCCATTCACTCCAACAACAATCCGATCGGGCTGCATGGTATCCCGTACGGCATGCCCCTCACGCAAGAACTCAGGATTGCTCACAACAGGGACTGCGTAATCAACTCCACGTTCAGTCAGTATCCCCTTTATCAGCTTCTCACATTCCTCACCTGTACCAACAGGGACAGTAGACTTATTCACAAACACAAGATCATGATCAATATTCTTTGCTACTGACTCTGCGACAGTAAAGACAGCTCGGAGATCTGCACTAAAGTCTTCATTTGGAGGTGTGGCGACTGCGCTAAAGAGAACGCTTACATCCGGAAGGGCATCCATCAATTCAGTTGTGAAAGTAAGACGCCCACTTTCCAGTCCACGCTTAAGAAGCTCAGGGAGCTCCGGCTCATATATCACACAATCACCTTTCTTCAATCTCTTCACTTTTTCTTCATCAATATCCACACCTATTACAGTGTGGCCCAGCTCAGCGAAGCAAGCAGCGCTTACCAGTCCTACATAGCCTGTGCCGACTACAGCAATTTTCACTGGTTTCTAGGGAGAATCCAAGGCTGCGATAGTCTAGCGCTCGAAGCCAAAATGTGCGACTCTTTGGGCGTGAAAACTAGCAGAATTTTAGTAACGGGCTCCGTTGCGTACGATTTGATACTCAGCTACGACGGTTCTTTCGTAGATTCTATTGATCCAAAGGCAATTTCGAAGCTTTCTGTGGCTTTCGTTACGCGTCATTTCTCTAAACATCACGGTGGTACTGGAGCCAATATTGCGTGGTCTTTGCAGTTGCTTGGGCAAGATCCATTGCTTGTTTCAACGGTTGGTCGCGATGGAGGCCCATACATCGAATTGCTGAAAACTAGGGGGATCAATACAGACAATATCCAGAAGAAAGATACGCACATGACAGCAACTTCCATCATCGGAACAGATGACATGGAGCATCAGATAACCTTCTATCATCCCGGCGCAGACAGTGCAGGAAGTTGGCCTGAATTGGATACAAAAGATAACAATATTCAGTATGCAATCGTCAGTCCACGTGATCGGCTTATAATGATGCAGGCAGTTCGTTGGTGTGAGAAGGAAAAGATTCCATTTCTCTTTGATCCAGGACAACAAATCACATCACTCAGTAATGATGAATTGAGAGAGGGTCTCGACAAAGGAAGCGGACTCATTGTCAACGACTACGAATGGGACATGTTCAGTGAGCGTCTTTCCCTAACACCCACTGAAGCTCTGGAGCGCGCAAACATAATCATCATCACGCACGAAGAGAAGGGGTTGAGCCTACACACACGTGAAGGCCAGATTGATGTTGCCGCGTGCACGCCAGACATGGTTGTAAATCCGACCGGTGCAGGTGATGCACTTAGAGGTGGAATGCTGACTGGCTTAAATCTAGGATGGCCACTTACACAATCAGCGCGCCTTGGAGCATCAGTCGCTTCATTTGTTGTGCAGACAGAGGGGACATTGGTGGATGATCTAACTGTTGAGGAAGTGTGCGAAAGAGCGAAAAAGAACTATGGGGAGGCATTGCCTGCACTCGAGTAGCTTTTAGCTTTCAGATGGTTTCATTGCTCTAATTGCAGCATTTCTAAAAGCTGGAAGCTAAAAGCTAAAAGACGTTTTAATTGTTGTATCTAGGTTCATTCCACAATATTCTTCCTCCCACATGTCACATGTAGCAGATCCATCATTGGCAGAACAGGGTCGCATGAATCTGGAGATTGCGACAAAAAGAATGGGAGCTCTCATGAAAGTGAAAGAGCGTTTTGAAAAAGAAAAACCATTTGATGGCCTGACAATAGGACTCGCTCTGCACGTGACTAAAGAAACAGGAATACTCGTACGAACTCTTAAAGCAGGTGGTGCCAAGGTTGCAATCACCGGATGCAATCCCCTAAGCACACAAGATGACATTGTTGCTGCGCTTGCGGAGGAAGACGTGGATGTGTGGGCGTACAAAGGAGAGACAAAAGAGGACTACTACAAGTTCATCACTAATGTGATCGACGCAAAACCACATATCACTATTGATGATGGGTGCGATCTTGTTACTGAAATCCACACGAAGCATCCGGATCTTCTAGATCATGTTCTTGGTGGATGCGAAGAGACGACAACCGGAATCATCCGTTTACGTGCAATGGAGAATGACGGTGCGCTCAAGATGCCAATGATCGCGGTGAATGATAATAAGACAAAACATCTTTTTGATAATTACTACGGAACAGGACAATCAACATTCGACGGTATCCTTCGTTCAACAAATCTCCTCATCGCAGGAAAGACAGTTGTTGTTGCTGGGTACGGAAGTTGCGGAAAAGGTGTTGCAACTCGTGCGAAAGGTCTAGGTGGTCAGGTAGTAATCATCGAAGTTGATCCATTCAGTGCGTTGCAAGCTGTAATGGACGGATATCGTGTTCTTCCGGTAGAGGAAGCTGCAGAGATCGGAGACCTCTTCATCACAGTCACAGGTAACTGCAACGTGATTCGTCCTGAGCACATAGAAAAAATGAAAGACGGAGCAGTTCTTGCTAACTCAGGACACTTCGATAATGAGGTGGATGTTGAAGGACTTGAAAAGATTGCAACAAGCAAGAGGCGGGTCCGCCACTATCTTGATGAATACAAACTCAAGTCCGGAAGGATCGTTTACCTAGCGGGGGAGGGAAGACTTGTGAACCTTGCATCAGCTGAAGGGCACCCGAGTGAAGTAATGAGCCTTAGTTTCTGTGGACAGTCTCTGGCCTGTGAGTATCTGGTAAAACACAAGGGGGAGCTGCCAAATGAGGTAATCACACTACCCGGTGAGATAGATGATGAGATCTCGAGACTCCAGCTTGAGGCAATGGAAGTAAAAATCGGATCACTCACATCTGAGCAGGAAGAATATTTGAGTAGCTGGGAACATGGCACATAGCCGAAGTCGGTTCGATTAGTATTTATGGCCTAAATAAGCCATATTTTGAGTATTTCGATGTCGCCCTGTAGCGGTACAGAGGATTGACTTTTTGGTATTCATCCCTATACTGCTTGCAACAATGATTCAGGTAATTCGCCACTTTCCATTCTTCTACCTCTGCATGAAGCAGAAGGGGGCCACCTGTTAGTACTTACGACTTAAGACTTAAGCCCCCTTCCAAAAGAGAGGGCTTCCTTTGTTTACTTCTCACTTACATGTCTTTCAATCAACCGGATGCACAGGCACACTTAGAAGGCTTCTGCACAGAAGTAGCACTTCCAGTCAGCTGCAAAGAAACATCAAGAAGCTGCATACAGGCGCTCCATTGCGTGGGTGATCAACCTGTAACTTGTGTTGATAGGGATATTCCATGCAACAGAGTTATTCATGAAGCAGATGAGGAAGATGAAAAGGCTGTGATAGTTGCCGATGCGCAGGATCTTATGATTCAGAAATTAGAGGAGCAGGGTATCTATGTGCATGAAGGCAGGCCAACAAGAGTAGATGGACGAAATTTTGATGGAAGAGGAAACAAAATAACGCGAAGAAGGAGAACGAGACTGTTTAATTCACAACCCAGTTAATTCCCATGGTTATTAACTCGAACAATGACGGTATTCCACAGCTGGTGCATGCATCAGCAGTCACTGTAGATGGTTATGGTCCTTGTTTTGTAAACGCAACAGATGATCAGGGGCGTATACACGATGTATTGGTGGCTAACAGAGTTGCAGAACAGCTTAGTTACACTGGTGATGGAGTTTCGGTGAATAATGCAGCACAGGAAGAAGCTGATGCATCTAGAAGTTTGAGGTTTGATATTCCAAAAACGAAACATAGACGTCCTCAAAAAATAGTATTGGTTGGAGGGGATGGAGAGGATGAATACGAAGGGGAGAGAATTAGCGGAAGGCATTTTAATTCACTCAGTCAAAAAACAACCCGAAGAATAAGAGCGGTATTGGGGAGGTAATTTGATCTTTTAAATCATCGATATTCCATGTGACTGGAGGCATGTGCTCCCGCTAAGTCTCGAGCGTAGGCTTCCCCTCATTATTTTTTTATCTCCTATATTTCCCCTCAATCATTATGAATCAATTGGCACTAGAATCAGCAGATGTAGTTGAATTCGATAGGGCAACACGACAATTAAGTTTCAATAGTGTTGCAGAAATTGATAATGCAGTTCGCACTGGTGTAGTCCCACTTCTTGAAGAGGAATTAGCTTATGGATCGGGTCCGGATGCTCTTGAAGGTCGAATAGATACTACAGTTCGTCATCTTGTTCATCTTCAGAGAGAACGCGGTGGCAAAAGACTAAAAATACGCGAACAAGGTGTTAGATCTCAAGGCGCACCTAGAGGCTTTGAATCAGTCAAACAACCTGCATAAAAAGGGTTGGAACGAAGCTCAAAAGCCAGTTGGCGTAATGCCGCTGGCTTTTTTGCTATGCTATAACCGTGAGCAATAATCAGAAGATCGCAGGCATGCTCCGTCAAATATCTGCTCTTCTATCTGAGCAAGGCGTGGACTTTAAGCCTGCTGCGTACAGGCGAGCTGCTCAAGTGATTGAGGAGCTTCCTAAAGATGTATCTGAGTATGATGGTGTGAAAGGATTGAAGGAGCTTCCAGGAGTTGGGGATGCAATCGCAAAAAAGATCATTGAGTACCTTGAAACAGGAAGAATCAAAGCTCTGGATGAACTGCGGATTGAACAAGGAGGAATCTCAGCTGAGCTGATGGACGTGGAAGGACTTGGTCCAAAACGTGTACGTCAACTGCAGGCGGACCTTGGAATCAATACAGTTGCAGATCTTATGAAAGCTGCAAAGGAAGGTAAGATTGCACCGCTTGATAACTTCGATGAAATAATGGAGAAGAAGCTTCTCGAGAATGCGCTTAGAGTAGAAGAGCGCGTTACAAGGTTTCCACGTGAAGAAGTAAAAGATGATGTTGAGATGCTTCTTGATACAATCAATAAAGTAAAAGGAGTGGATAAATGTGAAGTGGCAGGATCATATCGTCGTGAGAAAGATACAGTCGGAGACATAGACATTCTTGTTGTCACAAAATCTCCGGAAGAAGTTTCTGATGCGATTGCTAACCTAGAAATCGTTCGTGACATAGTTGCAAAGGGAGACAAGAAACTTTCTTTTGATCTTCAGACCGGACTTCGGGTAGACGTTCGCTTCGTGCAGGCATCCCAGTGGGGTAGTGCATTGATGTACTTTACGGGAAGCAAAGAGCACAACATTGCAGTACGCAAAGTTGCAATAAGAAAAGGGTGGAAGTTGAGTGAATACGGTTTATTTGATGGAGAAGAAATTGTTGCAAGTGAAGATGAAGAAGAGATTTATAACAAGTTGGATCTTAAGTATTACGAGCCAAAGGAGAGAACTGGAAGATTATAAAAGTCGTGTCACACTGAGCGGAGTCGAAGTGCGACACATCATCTCTCGACTCCGCTCGAGATGACACACTGTAAAACCGCCCCATGCTCCAAGCATGAGGCGGTTCGTTTTTGCGCTATGTGTGTTGGTCTTACCCTGGTGACCAACGGTTAACTACTTACCTCCGTTCTCCTTCTTATCTTCCGTGCACACACCGTATGCCGTTCGGGTGTTTTGGGGCAGAGTCAGGGCGAATCGGCCACCCGCGCTTCCGGGCAACTTCCTCAGCCTTCCCTCCGACGAATCCTTGGCAAAGTCAACACTCAGTTCAGTGTGGGTGAGATCAAATGACTGTTTCCCACCTGCAACTTTCATGTTCTCACAAGGGATATCCGAGTCGCAGCTTATGGCAACATCCTCGAATACCAACCTAGTTTTGCTAGCGTCCATTTTCAGAAACGTAACTTTCATTTGGTTTTCCTTTATAGATTCGAATTAACTCAACAAACGAACAGAAACACCATCAGTCTTCCCAGGGTAGGGCTCCACAGCGCTTTCGCTTCTTTCGACCAACATCCCTGTTGGAACGGTCGCACTTGACGACTTCAAGGGGAGCGAGAACTTATGGAGTCGCAGCCTATGCTGTGAAGGAGCGATGGTCTGCTGGCGGCAATGGCCGCAATATGAATCCATGGCTGCACTGTGCCACTGTTAAGGATCATTTACAATCTACAAGGAATGTGATGTATTGCTATTGCTAGTTTTTGGCTAAGATAAGCCAAAAAGTCAGTGATGGTGTCATCCTTTTAGGGCGTATTAGAAAATAGCCCCGCGTACAAGTGTACGCGGGGCTTTCTCGTTGTTGCTGTAGATGTGTGCTCAGTGACCTAGCCCATCTCGATGCAGGAGGAGTATTCGATCTCCATCTTCCGGGGGACTTTGAGCTCAACCGTCAGGTCGTCAACACTTCGCTTCGGTTTGATCACTCGTACACTGGTCTTTTTGCGAAACCAGCATTTCTTGACGGTAAGCTTCGTTGCCTTCGTTTGGAAGTAGGTGTACCAACTCCCGACAGTCAAGTCGTGCACATCAGCGATGTCCGTTATCTCTAGGTTTGGATCACTCTGAAAGTTGAATACCCAACCCTTATCGGTTTGTCCGCACTCAAGCTGGTGCCGATTGGTACGACACTCAGTTGCGTGAATTCGGACGCTGGTTCCAAATTCCAAGAATAACCGACCCTTCTCGACATCCCTATCGCCGTCTTTCTCCTGAAGGACACGCAGACCGGTTGCATTTGCCCTACCGATACTGAGCGTATCCACATCTGTTGGAAGAACTGCTAGGGTTCCGCTTCTATCCATGCCTACGTCGATTCCTTTCTCGAGGCGTAAACTGTTCATTGACCTGTTACGGAACCTGACTGCAGTAAGCGTATTTATCCGACGAACTTCTACTCTTTTTTTCACTGTGCCATTCCTTAAGAAAAAAACAAACAGACGAACAAAAAAACTAACGAAAATGATTGCGAACAAGATCTTGGGATACCCTCATTGATCTTGATTCTTGAAACAATCTAGCGGTTCTATCCTCTCGTACCTCCTTTCAGAGTTTGATGTGAACAAAACATACACAGGGCCATCGGTCTTCCTGAGCCGTGCCCCACAGCATTTCCGCTTCTCGCGTCGAACATCCCTGTCCGGCCGTCCGCACTTGGCGGATTTGAGGGGAGCGGGAATTTATGGGGCACAGCGCCGTTGCTGTGAAGGAACGATGGTCTGCTTGGCGGCAATGGCCGCATACTGAATCCATGGCTGCACGATGCCACTTTCAAAGAGCGTTTACAACCGACAAGGAATGTGATGTATTCGTAATAAGAGTTTTTGGCTATGGCAAGCCAAAAACTTAAGATCGGGGTTATCGGATTATTTGTAGCGGATCTATGAAACGGGTCTGTTTATGGAGTTGTACCCCTTCGCCACGTAATACGTGGCTACGGGGCACACAGTATCTTCGGCTTCGCTGCGTCGCTATGCTCCTTGCTCAGCTCGAATTCAACTGTGGCGGAGCATGTGGGTCTCCTACCCTTTGGGGTATGTGAATTGGACAGAATTGGACAGTACTTTGGGAGTTAAAATGAGACAAATGAGACAGTATAAAAAAAAGGAAGAAATGAGACACTTTGAGACACCTTAAAAAGGGAAGGAATGAGGTATTCTGAGATACTTTTAAAAAGACGCAAATGGGACAAATGGGACACTATGAAAAGGGGCCGAAACTGTCCCATTTGACATTTCTATAAAACATCAATTTATGCGCTGAACTACCGCGCAGCAAGCTGCGCGGGTTCTCGGTGTCAGTTTAGAGGTCCATGGTGAGTTGTTTCTGTTTCTGGATGTAGTCTTTGACCGTGTCGAGCTTCTTGGTACCCACGGTTTCCACGAAGTAGCTGGGAGTCCAGAGTTTGCCTCCCCAGTACTTCTTCTTGAGATCGGGGAACTGCTTGAAGAGTTCTCTGGCTGAGATGCTCTTGAAGATCTGTACGATTCTGGATGGAGCAAGTCTGGGTGGAGCGGAGACGAGGAGGTGGACGTGATCGGGCATGATCTCCTGTTCGAGGATGGTCATGTCGTAGTGCTGGGCAATCTGTTCATTGAGTTTCCAGAGGGCTTTCTCGATTCCTGACTGAAGGACCATCTTCCTGTACTTAGGGATGTAGCAGAAGTGGTAGGCAATCCTGTAGGTGGTGTGGGAGGTGTGTTCCGTATTGAGCATACCCCTAGTCTACAGGGGATGTGCAGAGACTGAGCGCCCTACGGGCGCCAGCTCTGCATCCCCGCAGCAAGCTGCGGGGTTTTCCGCTGCGCTCATATAAACCGCCTAGCCTTCACGATCAAGCTGCGGCATTCATTGGATATATGGAAAAGATCTCCTACTGTCTCTACGCCCGTAAATCATCGGAATCGGATGAGAGGCAGGCTCTTTCCATTGGTTCGCAAATCGCAGAAATGCAGAAGATTGCCGATAAGCAGGGTCTTAAAGTTGTAGAGACGATTCAGGAGAGCAAATCTGCGAAAGACTCAGGCGGAAGAATGGGGTACCAGAACTTACTGATAGGACTGCAGGAGCGAAGGTTCAATGCCATCCTCACATGGGCACCGGATCGGTTGAGCAGAAATGCAGGTGATCTTGGCAAACTTGTTGACCTCATGGATCAAGGAGTACTTATTCAAATTCAAACGAGTGGGCAAACCTTTACCAATACGCCCGATGAGAAGTTCCTGCTCATGATTCTTTGCAGTCAGGCGAAGTTAGAGAACGACAACCGTAGCAAGAATGTGAAGCGAGGACTACGAACCAAGTGCGAGATGGGGGTGCGACCGGGTCGACCACCGATTGGCTACAAGTTGGTACGGTCAGACAGGTTTAACGAATCAAGTACCATTGTGATAGATGAAGAACGAGCACCGTACATCAAAAAACTCTTTGCCTACATAGCCGAGAAAGGGATGACGGGCAGAGAAGCAAAAGAAAAGCTACAAAAGGAAGGCTTCCGAAATATCAGTGGTGGCATAGTTGGGTTCAGTCGGATCTTCAATATCCTCCAAGAACCTTTTTACTACGGAGAATTTGTATACGGTGGCATTCGATACCAAGGTAGCCACAAACCACTTATCACAAAGGAATTATTTCAGAAGGCACAGAGCAAGCTACGTCGTACACCAAAGGGTAAGTGGGGACGGAAACAGTTCTACTTCAATCAGATACTCAAATGTGCGGAATGTGGCTCCGGCGTGAGTGGTACGGAGCATGTCAATCGGCACGGTAAGACCTACGTGTACTACAAGTGCAACAAGTACGGTGGTACGAGGGCATGCAAGTGCAAGTACATCCGGGAAGAAGCATTATTTGAAGAGGCGGCTGCAATTATTGCTAAGACCAAAGAGAAGCATCTACGACTGAATCGAAGAATCAAAGAAGACTTGGCAAAAATTAACCGCTTCCGACCCGAGGAAAATCCAATAAGCATCGAAGAGTACCTCATTGGTATCTTTCGAGAGGGATCGAAGCTTGAGAAGAGCAATGTACTAAGGAGTTTTAAGGAGAGGTTGCTGCTGAGGGAGGGGCGAATAGTACTAATGAAATAGCTTGTGATGGGAATTTTGATAAATCAAAACTTCTACTCGGTTAAAGTGAAGCTTATCAGTTGAAAGTCGAACCCCACAGCGACATTCTAACAGTACTTTCGGGGGTTGCCGAATTAAATGAGTGGCTAGGAATGTTGGATTTTGGGGCTAAGGAGGAGAATGAGCTTTGCTATGTGATATGAGCTAGATCTAGCGGGGGCAATTTTTGCAATATATACCAATATATAGTATAATACATATATTCCAGAAAAAACACCAAAACAGGAAGTCAATGCCGAAGGGGAAGAAGATTTACCCGAATTAGACATAACCGAGAAGGATTTTGGCGACGTTTTGCAGAGCATCGAGAGAGGTATGGTAAGGGGAGAAGTAACATCGCAAAGCAGAGTAAGTTTTTGGGTTGATGAGATGTATACATCAGATAATGAAAAACTAAAGTTCAAAACTCTAATTCTAGATTTCCTCAATAAGACGGAAGATGCGGACTCTTGGCAAGAGTGTCATGATTGGCTAAAAGCAATGATGTTGCTTCATAAGATCGATGAAAGTGAATTCAGCAAACATGCGCATGAGATACCAGATAAAATAACAAAGGCTATAAACGCTATTGGCGAATCAGATGAAGAAGAACCAAAAAAACGACACCCCTTAGATGTGTTGGATGAAAAAGCAAGGAAAATCTATTGGATTCGAAGCATGAATTTAAACCCCGAAATGGAGAAACTTGCCGATACTAAGCTACGAGAACTCGAGAAAGAAATTATGGAAAAACATCGAAAAGACATTCCTAGCTTCATTGAGGATCGGTTTCAACATTCCTTCGAGAATCCGCCTGCGTAAGCTGGCGGAGGAAGAGTTTCC
>CAYUBO010000009.1:0-17261 GCA_964443095.1 uncultured Candidatus Peribacteria bacterium
GACCTGCAGCTATAGCCATTGTTGCTGCAGGAGCTGGTGCAGGACTGGCTTGGGTGAGGAGAAAACGAAGGAAGTAGACTAGAACTTCTCCCAGTTTTCCTTGAGTCTATCAACGAGCTCGGTCAGTGACACACGATCTTGTTCCAGAGTGTCGCGATTTCGGATAGTAACAGTATCCTTTGCTCCTTGCTCCTTATCTTCTCCAATCGTTCCGAAATCAACAGTGATTGCCAAAGGTGTTCCAATTTCATCCTGCCTTCTGTATCGCTTCCCGATGCTTCCTGTTATATCAAAATCAACAACAAAGTTCGTATTCATGGCAATCTGATCAAATACTTCTTTTGCCTTTGCAATCAGAGGCTCTTTTTTGCTAAGTGGAAGAACTGCTACGTCGACCGGTGCAATGCGCTTATCAAATCTCATAACTGTCCGCACGTCACTTCCTTCTACTTCTTCTTCTGTGTATGCCTCAAGAAGAAGCGTAAGTACTGGATCACTGTACTTCAGGTCTTCTCCGCTAACTTCTTCGTGCTTACTAAGGTCATAATCACCGCGGTGTGCGAGACCAAACAGTTCTCCCCATCCCCATGGGAATTGGTACTCAATATCAATAGTCTTGGTACTGTAGTGACTCAACTCATCTGCACTGTGTTCACGAACACGGAGATTATTATCACTAATTCCCAAATCTTTGTACCAGTTAACAACTTTGTCTTGCCATTCACTAAATGAAGAGTCGCCATCGTCAGGTTCAACAAAGTACTCAATTTCCATCTGCTCAAATTCTCTTGTTCTGTACGTAAAGTTTCCGGGGGTAATTTCATTCCTAAACGCCTTACCTACCTGAGCGACACCAAACGGGAGCCTCATTCTCATCGTTTGCACAATGTTTTTGAAGTTTACAAAGATTCCCTGAGCAGTCTCCGGTCGGAGGAAAATATCATCACCCTCTCCTTCAATTACTCCCTGCTGTGTCTTGAACATCAAATTAAACTGTTTTGCCTCTGTCCAGTCACAGTTACCGCAACTCGGGCAATTTATCTTTTCAGAAACAAGCATCGGCTGAATCTGATCAAGAATCAGAACAGAGACAGCGTCTGTTCCCATCTTCTTTTCTAATAGATGGTCTCCACGGAATCGCTCCTTGCAGTTTTTGCAGTCAACAAGAGGATCATTAAAAGACGTCACATGCCCGCTTGCTTCCCATACTTTGGGATTCATCAAAATAGATGAATCCAGTCCCACAATATCTGATCTCTTGTGTACAAATTCTCTCCACCAATGGTCTCGGACACGCTTTTTAAGTTCAGCACCTAGCGGACCGTAGTCCCAGGTATTTGCTAGTCCTCCGTAAATATCACTTCCGGGGAATATGAATCCACGGCGCTTACAAAGGGATACTATTTCTTCTAGTGAGCTTGCTGGCACGTATTTAGTTGGGAAAAGGGGATTAACGCGAAACAGCCTATCAGTCCCATCCTTTTCTAGCTAGCCTCATGTTTATCGAATAGATTTGCATCAGATGCCCAAATTATTGCAATGTCAGGACTTTTAAAAAGGGTCAAAATATGTTATAATATAAGGAAGAATGAACAAACTCCAATTTCGCCCGCTAATGGCCCCTCTGGTAGCAATTCTTGCAGTTGCATTTCCGGTAGTAGCATCAGCACAAGCACCTGAGGCGTTCATTGGATATGGACAAAGAAGTGGGTCCACAATGGCTTTAGTTGTTGTTGGACTTGTTGTTTGCAGCATTGTACTTCTGCGTGTGTGGACGAATGTTCAGCGGGAAGCGTCTAAATCATCGAAGAAAGAAGAATATACACCTTCAATTTGGACAATTGTGAGTACGCTCTGTTGCAGCGGGGTCTTGTTCTTACTATCAATAAATGTAGTTGGTGGAATAGCACCGTTTGATGGTCCGGATGCTCCGTACAGAGCAGGGATTCTTTTCAGCATAGCTGCTGTTATTGCAATACTGGCCCAGTTTAAGTGGAAGAAGGCGAACCACTACGTGTTCGCGATCACAGTTGGAACTGTTGTCACATTCATTCTGATCGCAGTTAAGAGAATGCTACTTGAATCCGGAGTGGACCAAGATCCGTTCTTCATGGCACTAGGACTCATCAGCATTATAATTGCATGGAGATTCCTGTTTGGACCATGGAGGCCTATCGTAAAAGCAACAGTACTTGGAACATTTATTTTCTGGGTTGGACTTCATTTATTGTGGAAAGAGACGGATGCACAGAGAAATGCTCATATGCTCGCAATTGTGGTTGCTATTATTCCGGCGATCATTTGGTGTTTTCTTTTCCTTAAGAATCACACACAGAGAATTAGTCTGGTACTACTTATGTTCTTTGCAGGAATGATTTCAACTGCTCCGATTCTCTTTTATGACATGCTGGTGCGTCGTGGTGTTGAATTGCAGTTCTTCCTGTTCCGCGTTGTTCCGGAAAACTTCTCACGGTCTTCCAGCGCATTCGTCGGAGGGAACCTTGCAGATTTATCCGGCATTAAAACTACACTGGCAACAACGCTAATCTCATTCCTAATTGTTGGATTGATTGAAGAGACAAGCAAATTCTGGGTGCTCAAAAAGAGTGGAGAGAAATTCTTTAACAGTATTGATGATGTAATGCAGCTTGGAATAATCGTTGCAATTGGATTTGCGTTTGCAGAAAACGTTTTGAATCCAACGTACTTCATTAGTTTTGTGAGAGAGTTCCTTCTGTATCCTGAATCTCCACAGTGGGGAGGATTCATAGGAAATGTTCTTGGGCGCGCGATACTCACAAACATGGTGCACATCCTCTCAACAGGTGTACTTGCATACTTCTATGGTCTTCTTATTTTTGCGAGTCCATATCTCGAAGAGACCAAGAAGAAATGGTGGAGCCATCCAATTGCACGAGGTCTACACGTAGTATTAAGGCTTCCTGAAAAATCAGTCTTCCGTACAAGAGTTATTGTTGAAGGATTGATAATCGCCACCGTGTTGCATGGTTTATTTAACTTCATGGTCACTCTTCCGGATCTTCTTCCTGGAAATCCACAAACACTAGGTGAGCTCTTTGGCGCAGCGCCAAATTCACCTCTTCATTACGTTGCTTTACTGGTTATACCTTCAATGTTTTATGTTGTAGGCGGATTCTGGCTAATAACAACATTATTCTATAAAAAAGAATGTATGAAGGAACGAGGGTGTCTTGTGAAGGTAGATACGTTTGTCAGGCCCAAAATGGTTGCGTAGAATAGGGGCAACCTCCCCCTATAGGATTTGAGAACATTTCGAAGATTTTCGTTTTCACTGCGTTCGGTTCTTCTCACTTTAGTTCTTTTTGCGGTTCCATTATCCGCGAGTGCCGCATTTGTAGGTGGGCTAAATACTCCGGATAATAAGACTGTCACAAGGGGAGAATTCGTGCGTGCTGCCATAAAGGTACTTGAGCTTCCTGTGCTTCAGGAATGCGAAGGCTTGCCGTACCTTCGTGTGCCTAGGGGGTTGATGAAAGAAGTCTGCACAGCGCACGATAAAGACGCGCTACTTGTATTTGGTAGGAATGATATTGTGCTTGGAAGGACTATTACCCGCGGGCAGGCTGCAGGCGTACTTGCGGCACTTGCAGGTTTGCATAGCCAGTCAGAGGTTGACTTCAAAGATGTGAGAGAAAGTGCAACTACAACACCCGGTGTTAAAGTTGCGATAGATCAGGGGTGGATGGAACCTCTGAGAGATAAGTACTTTGGAGTGCGTCGTGTTCTTACTGGAAAAGATGCGCGTCTACTCCTGCGAAAGGTTCGCGGTGATGCAGGAATAATAGACCCGGATACTGGAGACGGTGTTCAGGAACTTGAAACTCCAACCATCAAAATCCGCGTAAAAACAAAAGAAAGGTTGGGGAATCTTCCGAACTATCAGATCTTAGAAACTATCTGGAGACTTGTTACTGAAGAATATCTCTATGAGGACAAAATAGATCTTGAGGAAGCTTTCTATAAAGCTGCGGAAGGTCTTGTAAAAAGTCTGGAAGATAGACACACACAGTTCTTCCGACCAGTTGAATCGCGTGGGTTCACAACACGTATACAGGGGAACTTTGAAGGAATTGGTGCACAAGTTGAAGATCAAGAAGGAGTGCTGACTATTGTCACTCCACTAAGAGGTTCTCCGGCGGAAGCGGCAGGATTGAAACCCGGAGATCAGGTTCTTGCAGTTGATGGAAAAAGTATTGATGGAGTACCTTTCCTTGAGGCAGTGGATATGATTCGAGGCCCGAAGGGATCCACAGTTCACCTCTCAATACGTCGTAATGGAATCGATCTTCAGATACCTGTTATTCGAGGAACGATTACAGTTTCAGAATTGATTGTTGATTGGCACGGAGATGTTGCTGCACTTACATTAACCCAGTTTGGAAGCCAGACACTGAGTGAAGTTCGTGCAAAGGTTTTGGAAATTCAGCAGAAGGATCCAAAAGGATTTATTCTGGATTTGAGAAATAATCCGGGAGGACTTCTCACTGCTGCAGTAGAAGTAACAGGCCAGTTTGTTCCACCGGGTTCGGATGTACTCAAAGTAGTAGGAAGAGATGAGACCGGAGTTAAAACTACGCGCGGAAATCCATCTCTTCATCCAGATGTACCCATGGTGGTCCTCATCAATGGCGGATCAGCAAGTGCGGCGGAGATTGTTGCGGCTGCACTTCAGGATCATGATCGCGCAATCATCCTTGGAGAAAAGACATTCGGAAAAGGATCTGTTCAGCAGGTAATGCAGTTCAGTGATCAATCTCTTCTCAAAATGACGACTGCTGAGTACTTCTCACCAAATGGTCACAAAGTGGATGGTGTTGGCGTCACTCCGGATATCCCATTGGCAAATCAAGACCAGAGAGATGATCAGATGAATAGGGCTTTGGATCTTCTTAGATAAGTATCAAACCGATTACATATTCGAGTAGAACTTCTTTCGCCTGTTCTTTGCGCGGTATTCTTCTCTCTTGAGTGCACGGTTACGGACTACTTTTTTGGTGGATTTCTTCTTAAGGCGTGAACGATCACGAAGGCTCTTTAATAGGCCTGTTCTCTGCACCTGCTTTTTAAAGCGCTGCTGCAGTCCGTCATTACTTTCGTCGCCGGATTTATATGCGTAAATAGCCATAGGGCTGACGTAGAGTAGGGGAATACATAGTATGTATGCAAGAAGATAAGTGGAAATGATCTATCAGGGATACAAATAAATTCCAAGTTCCAAGGTCCCTGACCGTCCGGTCAGGCGGGCAATTTCCAAGATTTGGTCAGTTATTATATTGGACATTATTTGTAACTTATGTGCTTGTATCCTTGCTTCTTTGATCAAGTGAGCTGAAGTCAAATATTCTCTACCTATTGCCATTTTTTTAGCATTCTAGCCGTTGATTCCAGATGGAAATATCTCTAAAATCCATAAAGATATGGCCAAGGAAGGCAAGTACAGCGCAGAGCAAATACAGGTACTCGAAGGGCTCGAGCCCGTTCGCAAACGTCCTGGAATGTACATTGGGTCCACAGATACGCGTGGGCTGCATCACTGCGTATATGAGATCGTAGACAACGCTATCGACGAAGCGATGGCTGGTCACTGTAGTCTAATAACCGTAAAACTTTGTGAGGATGGTTCCGTGAGTGTTGAGGATGATGGACGAGGTATTCCTGTTGACCCGCATCCAAAACTAAAGAAACCTGCGCTAGAGATTGTTCTTACAACGCTACATGCAGGAGGAAAATTTGGTGGTGATGATAGCGGATACAAAGTATCTGGAGGTCTTCATGGTGTTGGTTCTTCCGTTGTGAATGCTCTTAGCATACATATGCGTGCAGAGGTGTATCGTGATGGTAAGAAGTACGTGCAGGAATACAAACAAGGGAAACCAACTATGAAGCTGAAGGAAGAAGGAAAGACTTCCAAGCGTGGAACAATGATCAGCTTTGTCCCGGATCCAACAGTGTTCGATACAACTGAATTCAGTATGGATGTTGTTATGAACCGCATGAGACAGCAGGCGTATCTCACTAAGAACGTAACGATTGCTGTGATGGATGAGAGGAAGGAACGTCCGGAAGAAGATAAGAGGCTGCCACGATTGTACCGGTTCCACTTCGAAGGTGGTATTTCTGCGTACGTTTCTCACCTTAACGAATCCAAAGATTCAATCGGCAAGCCAATTTGGTTTGAGAAAGATACAAAAGATGGATTTGTGGAAGTTTCTCTTCAGTACACACAGTCTTTCCAGGAGCATGTTGTTAGCTTCGCAAACAATATTCACACAGCTGAAGGAGGACACCACCTCACAGGATTCAAATCTGCTCTTACAAGAACAATTAATGCTTATGCAAGAAACCAGAGTCTATTAAAAGATAAAGAGGATAATCTTACTGCAGATGATGTTCGTGAAGGTCTGACCGCTGTCATATCTGTTCGATTAAAAGAACCACAGTTTGAAGGACAGACAAAGAGCAAGCTTGGTAATGCAGAAATGAAAACGTCGGTTGAATCTGTTGTAAATGAAAAGCTTGCGGAGTTCCTTGAGGAAAATCCCACTGCTGCAAAGGATATTATTGCAAAATGTACGTTGGCTGCCCGTGCCAGACTTGCTGCCCGTGCCGCACGTGACAGTGTCATCAGAAAAGGTGCTCTTGAGGGAATGACACTCCCCGGAAAGCTTGCAGACTGTTCCAGCCGAGATCCCGCTGAGTGTGAACTCTTCATTGTTGAGGGAGATTCTGCGGGAGGTAGTGCCAAGCAGGGGCGTAACAGGGAGTTCCAGGCAATTCTGCCTCTTCGTGGAAAGATCTTAAACGTTGAGCAAGCTCGACTGGATAGGATGCTTAATAACAACGAAATCAAAGCACTCATCATTGCTCTTGGAATCGGAATCGGAGAAGCGAAGGATATTGCGAAACTAAGATATCACCGCGTTGTGATTATGACTGACGCTGATGTTGATGGTGCTCACATCCGCACACTGCTTCTAACTTTGTTCTTCCGGTACTTCCCGGAACTTGTAGAACATGGATACCTATACATCGCACAGCCACCGCTCTATAAGATCCAAAAAGGAAAGGATATCCGGTATCTATTCACTGAGGGGGAGAAGGAGGAGTTGATGGAGGAGTGGGGAGTGGGAAAGGATGTTGAAGAGCCGAAAGAGGAGGAGGCAGAGGAGTCAGAAGAATCCGAGGAGGAAGAAGTCAAAAAGAAAAAGCCAAATCGTATTTCAATCCAGCGCTACAAGGGTCTTGGTGAGATGAATCCTGAGCAGTTATGGGAGACAACAATGGATCCCGATAGTCGTAAAATGTATCGCGTTACGATGGAAGATGCGGAACAGGCAGATGGAACATTCTCAACACTTATGGGAAGTGAAGTTGCTCCACGAAGAAAATTCATACAGACCCACGCAAAGACGGTGAAAAATCTGGATATTTGATGAGCTTTCAGCTGATAGCTTGTAGCTGGTAGGTGATTTGTTATTAAAGTATTTGTGTCCTTCGATTCTATTCAGGCTAAACAAATACTTGAGTTGATCTTCAGAATTATACTTCGTTACTTGCGCAAATAACGAAGTATTAATTACCGTCAATCGACGAGCTGCGTCAGTTACGATTGACTGAGGCAAGCTATCAGCTAGCATTCCAAGATTTTACCGTTCACAAGGTATGGAGAATCGAATGTGGTCATTTCACCTGCTTTCTTTCCAGGGACAGGGAAAAGTCTTACTGATAATTGCTTGTCTAATTTGATTGCTAGTGTTGCGACGTCGAGCAAAATTGCTCTGAGGGTATCAATTCTTACGTCGCCGGGAATAGGAACAGTATCGAAGCCACAGCCACACACTGCAGAATACAGTAGTAAATTGCTGAGATTATAGTTCTCTTTATTTGCTCCTTCTGCCAAGCCGATGTCCTCACAAACAGGGAGCATCAGTCCCGTGTAGCCGCATGTTTTAGCTGATAGATTCTTCAGGATGTTAGTAATCATTCCTGCTATTGCAAGTGTCCCTTGGCTACCAAATGGTCCGAAACCGATTTTTCTCGAACGCGAGAGCGATACTAGCTTCCTCTTCTAGACCAGGGTTAAGGGAAGCATCAATTCCGTTGTATTCCATTTTTGTTTGTTCGGATATGTTCTGTGCGATCTGTTCTACCTTTGTAGTTTCACTCTCAAAAATAGATCTAAGATTAGTTTCTGCTTCCTGCAGATTCTTGACGCCAGAAAAAGCTTTCATTGCTAAATCACCGCACTCAAGACCTATGCCGAAAGTATTTTGTTTCCCCTCGTGAAAGCCAGTGGGGAAGAATGGTATGCCAGGCTTGCAGTTTGCAGATGCACAGAAACGAAAGTTGCCATATCCGTTTTCTGTCTCCTCAGAAATTCGTCTGATTACTTGTGCTGATGCATCTATATTTTCGTGATTAATTCCGTTTTCTATGTTTCCAATGTTTGCAGAGCAGGAAATGATTGTCGTTTCTCTGTTTATATCAGGCAAACATAGAATTCGTTCCGGTGTTGTAGCTCGACCGATACTAAAGAAGCTTACATCAAGTTCCTTTGCTTTGGATTCGATGGTCTTTAAGTTGGATACTGCCTCCTCTTTAGTGTTGTTCTCGAGATATTCTTCCCAGGAATTTGTTGAGATGCGTGTTGTCTGCACTTCATATCCAGCATTTTCGAATACCTTTTTTGCATGCTGATTAAACTCAGATGCGTGCTCTATTTTGTCCGTTTCCTCAGGAGAGCGAAGATGAATACCTGTGGTGATGGTTCGTATTCGCATGGGTATATCTTTTCTAAAAGCTACAATCTAGCCATCAATCCTCATCCACATCCGGTACTCCCAGATGATCTTTCAACGTGTACGTATCAAGATTCTTTGATCCGAGAAGTTTAATAACCTGAGGGATGGCATCTTCAAATGGAATCTGTTCCTGCTTACCTGCTTCCATGTCACGAAGGATGATTGTTCCTTCCTTCACTTCCATCTTTCCAAGTAGTAATGCGAAGCGTGCGTCAAACTTATCTGCCAGACGCATCTGGCTTTTAAGACTTGCTTCACCGAGGGCACCAAGCGTGTGCACTCCTTTTTCACGAAGATCAGAAATCAATGTGAGACATTTCTTCTTTGCTTCTGGTCCAAGCTGAGCCACGAAGACATCAATCTGGTCTTTGTGTGGTGCTTTAATCCCTGCCTGTTTCATTTGCCACATCATACGTTCCATGCCACCTGCGAATCCCATTCCGGGAGTTGGCTTGCCTCCAAGCATCTCTATCAAAGGATCATAACGACCACCACCACCTACAGCATTTTGTGCGCCTGTTTCCTTGTCCCAGAATTCAAATACTGTCTGGTTGTAGTAATCAAGGCCACGCACTAGCATTTCGTTCTCTTCGTAGGTGATATCCATCGCCTCAAGATATTCAAGAACTGTCTCGTGAAATTCCTTACTCTCGTCATCAATAAATTGACCAAGCTTTGGAGCACTCTTGATCAAGATCTGAGTATCTTCCTCTTTTGAATCCAGAAGACGCATGGGATTTGTATCCAGACGCTTTCTATCCAACTCAGGAAGATTACGTTCTTTGCCAATGAAGAAATCTCTCAGTGCTTCTTTGTATGCTTTGCGATTGTCAGCACTTCCGATGTTATTTATGTGCAGTGTAAGACGATCCATTATCTTAAGATCCTTAAATATCTTTGTGAGGACCTGAATGAGCTGAGCATCAATACTAGGATCAGAAAGACCAATCACTTCCATATCAAATTGATTAAACTGACGGTAACGTCCTTTCTGCGGTCTGTCGTGACGGAAGCATGGTCCGATTGCATATAAAGAAACTGGCTGCGGAAGTTGCTGCATTCCGTGTTCAATGTATGCACGGCATATTCCGGCTGTGAATTCCGGGCGTAATGCGAATGGCTTCTCACTATCATCCTGATTCTGCTTACCTGAAACAAGGAATAGTTCCTTCTCTACAATGTCTGTGTGCTCACCAATGCCACGCTCGAATATCTCCACATTCTCAAACATAGGTGTCCCAATCCGTTTAAACGCAGCTTGTCGAGCGCGATGACGTACAGCCTTTTTGATATACGTCATGTATTGCTGATCCTCAGGGAGGACATCGTGCGTGCCTTTGGGAGTGCGGTACTTAGGCTCTGCCATGCGAAAAACTTAAGTTAAACCAAATTCACGATACGTGAAGCGGAGCATACCAGAAAGAAGCATTCTCGAAAAGGGCTCTGGAGTCCAAACAGGCGTCATAAAGAGTGTCTTTGTACGTTTTCATAACTGTCTGCTGCGCAAGAATTTGAAGTGAGTCGAAGAGCGGAACATCTGTCCATTTCTGATTTATTGCCAGTGGCAATTCTGTGCAACCAAGTATGACTGCCTGTGCTCCGCGATTGCTGAGGTTCAGGATGACAGATTTGAGTTGCAGTAATTCGTCGTCTCCGTATTGGCCGGACATCACTGTCTCAATAACTGCATTGATAATGTTTTGTTCTTCACATGTTGGTATCACTACTGTTATCCCTCTGTCTCTACACGCGCTCTCATACAGCTTCGTTTTAATGGTACTCATAGACGAACACAATCCCACACGGGTGTAACCATTAGTATCTACCTCCTGTGCGGTGCACTCTGCAATGCTTAGTATGGGGATAGAGACTGCCTGCTTCATTGCATCCAGGCAGCACAGCACGGTATTACATGGTATTGCAATGAAGTCTGCTTCCGCTTGTTCAAGCTTCTGCACACCATTGATGAGCTGCTTTTCTACCATTGGTTTATCGAGTATTCCCTCAGATGAGAATCCTTTCAGACCGATGCTGTTTAAGATTATGGTCGGGTACTCGTCATCTTGCACCGCGCTAAAGCGCTTGCTTGAGAGCGCAAGAATCCTCTGTAAGAATTCCGACGATGCGTTGGGTCCCATTCCTCCCAGAATGCCGATAATTGATGATGGATTAGGCATACATATACAAAAAGACCTCTACATTCTTTTGCAGAGGCATAACTATTATTGAATACGCTAGTCATCACTACCTCTGCAAGGCGTGGCGACGGTGAGCGTTGTTCAATGAGTAACGTGTCATTGCGCGGAAAGTATATCCTTTTATTCTGGTTTGTCAAATTCTAATTTGTGTGAAACATTTGTTATCATTCTGTGTGCTCAATCATCCATCTTATATTTTGTTGAGCAGCAAGTTCCATAGCAATCATAAGAGCTATCACTTCTTCGTCAGTTAAATTTTCTGAGTCACTAAGTGCAGCTGAATTTAAGGTTGTGTGCTGATTGATAAGAGCTTGTACTTGTGAGTCATTAGGAGAGTATACATTTTGTCCTCTTCGAAGCAGTTCTCTTTGTCTTGATGTGAGATGTTTTGTTCCACCTCTTGACGCTGCTGAGGATAAGCTTGGCCTTTGTGATGACTCTTGTCTCCTGCTCATATTTAAAAATCACTCTAGCACTGCTGAGGTGTGATTCAAGAGAGAATTGATGGGGCAATATCAGTGGCATTATGCTTGATTTACCAAGTCAGAAACTTGATAGCGTCTTTCTCCTTGGAATTCATTCCAATCATCTGGTGAATCAATGATTGCACTGTCCCAATGTTTGAATTCTACATTTCCCTTACAGATTTCTAAGGGTGCGAAAGGAATATTGCTTTGTTTTAACGCAGTTTTCACTGCATCGAGCCTTGGAATAGAATGACCGTCATCTTCTGAAAGGTCATGCCCGTAGCACAGTATGGTGACTGTTTCACTGAGTTGAAATCTTCGTTTCGAAGAGATGGCTTTTAGGCAAGAATCTAATAATCCTCCTTCAATATCTTCTTGGCTTATCTCAGTGGGATCACCAAGGCTAATCATTGCCACATTTTTTCTACAGCCCATGACTACAACAATGGACCATCTTGTTTCCGTTCTAAGTGAATTGCCTTCAGGAAGATTCCGACCAACTAGAGCATTGTGAGGTTCAACAATTCTTTGTTTAGGACATCTTTCTAGATCCCATGCCTCCTCTGCATTAGATACAGTTGGATCTGTATCTGGATCAGAAAAATCTATGAGAATAAGTGATGGTTCGCCAGAGCTCATAGTAATATACTACAAAAAAATAGTATATTGTCAATCAAGGTATTCTATCTTTATCAGTAGATTCAACTGTGGCGAGAGATGGGTCTTCTTCGCAAGCTACGAAGACCACATTTACAAAAAGCCCATTCTACGAAGCTCGCAAAGTAGAATGGGGCGAGAGATGGGTTTCGAACCCACGACCTTCCGGACCACAACCGGACGCTCTAACCAACTGAGCTACTCTCGCCATGGGTCAGACGACATGGTAAAGCTTTGGAGCAATCTGTACCAGAGGAGAAATCGTGTTTCTCTCTAACTCTGTGGTTGCAGCCAATCTGGCAAATCCTGCGAAGGTGCTGCAGGTGGCGGTGGAGGTGATTGAGGCTGCTCCGGTGTTGCTGGAGGTGGAGGCGGTGGAGCTGGTTGCTGCGGTGTTTGTGGTGCAATACTGTCTGCACTCACGAATGCAACAGGCTCACTGCCTTGATCGTTTGCTGCGGGAAGTTCAGCTTCAGGAATATCCAGTTCGGTTGTTCCTTCTGGCCCTTCTTCTTTTCGACGCTTCACATTCTCGCGATAGCGGCGTCTCTTCTCTCGCTTCTTTTCCCGCTCACGTTCTTCTTTCTCTGGATCAACTACTGCTCCTGATGGAGCTTGTGTTGGTGGAGGAACTGCAGATGGAGGAGTTTGTTCCTGAAGCGGCTGCGGAGGTGGGCTTCCTGCGGTTTGTCCTTCCTGATCAGCTTGCTGTACTCCTTGCTGAAGCCACTCCGGTGCATTACTTGTGTCTGTATTTAATTGGTCTGCCGATGGTGTCATCGGTGTATGTGTTGGTGGTGGCGTTTCCTCAGTAGTTGGTGAGTAGGCTGTTCCTGTACAGGAGGTGTAACAGGAGGCTGAGCTACCGGTTGCTGTTGCGGAGGTGTAGCTTGTGGTTGCTGAGCAGGATCCTGCGATGGCTGTAGCCAATCAGGGAGAGGTTGATCTGTTGGAGGTGTAGCTTGAGGTTGTGCAGGAGGTTGTTCTGCTGGGGTTGGTGTTGGTTCAGGTTGCACCGGAGGAGGTGCTGGTTCTTGTACTGGAGGTGTAGGTTCCTGCGGTGGAGGTGGAGGTGGCGGAGGCGGAGGTGGTGGTGCAGGTTCTGTAGCTGTAGCTTGAGTTGCAGGTTCTTGTGTTGTCGGTGCAGGCTCTTCCTGCAACAGAGCAGGAGGAGGTGTATCTGCTGTCTGTCCCTTCTGTTCTGCAGTTGAAAGGCCTGCTTGTAACCAAGAAGGGGCTGCAGTTTCATCTGTTTTCAGTTCAGAAACAGATGGGGCCATTGCGTCTCCTTCTGGTCCTTGTGGTTCCTCAGTAGGTTCTTTCTGAGGAGGTGGAGTCACATCCTTGCCTGCCTGCCGGTCAGGCAGGGATTCGTCGGAATCCTTGGAATCATCGGATTCCTTCTCTATCTCAGCATCGGCAATCTCCATTGGAGGTGCTGAGTCAACTACTTCCGGAGTAACAGAATCATCTCCAACCAATTTCTTTTCTGCATCCTTAATTGTTCCTTGTAGTGACCAACCCTTCTTCTTTTTTCCGATGAAGAACATCACTCCTGCACCAATTCCGATTGAAATAATTAGCAGCAGGAATCCTTTAACAATCAATCCAAGGAAAGATCCTCCTCCATCATCTTTCTTATCTTTTTTCTCAGTTTTCTTTGTATCTTTCTTTTTATCCTTCTTTGTTGTTCCAGATACAGCATCGTCACTTTTACCTACATTCGAAACAGTCAGAGTTCTTTTATTTGAGGCAACTTCTTTCCCGTTTGTCAGATCTATGACGTCTACCAGGACTGTGAATGTTCTATTCTCTGTGTACTTGTGCAACGGTGAATCGAGCAAACTTTCGGTCCCGTCACCAAATTTCCATTGGAATAAAAGGGGATTATCCGATGCAAGATCCGTTGAAAACGCAACTGATCCATTGCCACGAATGTCTGCAATTATTCCTCCTTCTTCGTAGATGGTTTCAACAATCTCTTCTTCCGGCTCTTCTTTTGTTTCCTCTTCTTTCTCTTTCTTCTTTTCTTCCTTCACTTCTTTCTTTTTTGCTTTCTTTTTCACGATTGGCTTGGGTGTCTTTTTCGTCACAGTTTTCTTTGCAGATGGAGAGTTGACTTGAAACTGTTGAAATATTTCCTTCCCGTTCTCAAGTATTCCACTAACTTGTACCGGTCTCTCAGGTCCTCCGGATACAAACCAAACAAAGAGTGAAGATCCTCCGGAACTAAATAAAGTACTCTTTGTGTCGTTATCGTTGCGCTCGTTTCCATCCTGATCCGTATCTTTTTCTGTGTTGAGATCAATTCCTATTGAAGAAATATCTGGGTTGACGGGTCTGAATTCTACAAGACTGTCTTTGTTTGAAACTGATATTACATCGTCCGAATCATAATCGGGGAATGTCTGTACCAGTGTGTACTCAGTATCTTGAACACGTTCCGGTGTAAGACCTGACTTAACAGAAATCTTAATTTCTGCAGATTGTTTCCAGTTACTTCGAGATGAAGAAGCTTCTGCTTTTATAATGTACTTTCCCTTTTGTTTAAATCGGAGAGCAAATACCTCTGCGCTGCTTTTTTGAACCACTTCATCGTCCTGAGAAAGGATCCATGAATGATCAAGCCCGAATCCGCGCCCGTCAGTTTGTATTTCAAATACAGATCCAAGAGGAACTTCAATTTCAATACTTTGTTTTTCCTCTGCTGCATTTGTTACTACTGCAGAGGAAGTTATCCCCGCTATCATAAGGCTAGCAATTGCCAGACAAGAAGCACTTTTTCTATTCATAGATTAGTTAGTGACAGCAGTTGTGATAGCAAGAACAATACCGCTTGCGATCAATATGACTATCATTCCGGCAATTGTGTAAATAATTACCTTCTTCAGTTTCTCTTTAGAGTCTTCGCTACCGAATCCGACAACTAGCATTATTGCGGCAATTACAATTACAACCACTGCAGCGAGTGCCACATAGGAGATAACTGCCTTAAGTATATTCACGACAGTTGTTCGTATGTTTGTATTACCCGTAACCGCTGTTGCTGCAGTTGCTCCCGCTATTGCTCCTGCGCCGTCATAAACCTGGCCAGAAACCAGAACAGGCATCGTAAGCAGAAGCCATGTAAAGGTGATTGATATACGAGATCTTGCTTGTGCGAGTGACTTCATAGCGTGGTGAGGGAAAGTACATGAAATCAATCTATAATAGCAGAATTTGCAAAAAAACGCTACTATTTGGCTATGCGGCCGACCCCAAAGGAATTGCTTTCACTGGCTAAGACAGAGGCATTCCTGATCTCTGATCTTACTAATATCCGATATCTAAGTGGAGTTGAGATGACTCATGGCTATATTTTGGCTTCATCAAGACGTTTCACACTTTTTGCTGACGGGAGATACATTGAGGTTGCGCGAAAAAAAGCGAGGAATGGGATAGCAGTAAAGCCGATCAAAGGATTGGAAGGTGATATGAAAAAATACGATCGGATCGGAGTTGAATCTGAGACAATGACATTAGAAGAATTGCGCAAGTTTAAGCGAAAATATAAGAACACAAAATTTGTTCAAAGGACAGGTGTTCTTCAGGGCTTTCGAAGAAGTAAAGATCCGGATGAAATCAGATCATTTAAGAAAGCTCAGAAGATCACAAGACAGATGATTTCAAGAATTCCAAAAGCACTAAGGAATGGCATTTCAGAGAAGAAACTCGCACTCAAGCTTCTTGAATGGGCAATCGAACTGGGGGCAGATGAGCTCTCTTTCGATCCAATAGTCGCATTCGGATCACATACAAGTAGGCCTCATCACCATCCAACTGATCGCAAATTTAAATCTGGGCAGCTTGTTCAGATTGATGTTGGCGCCAGGTATAAAGGGTATTGTGCTGATCAAAGCGCAGTGTTCTTCACAGGTAAGCCAACTAAGAAGCAACAAGAAGTCTTCAATGCAGTATCAGAAGCGTTTCAGGAAGCCAAAAAATCTGTAAAAGCAGGTATGAGCACATGCAAACTAGATGAGATCGCACGTTCAGTTCTCAAGAAACACAAACTGGCACGGTACTTCGTTCACTCACTCGGCCATGGTGTCGGTCTGGATGTTCACGAAGGCGTAAGCTTGTCAGAAAAGCAGCCACCAAAGAAGTTATTAAAGGATGAAATAGTCACGATTGAGCCGGGTGTTTATATACCGGGAAAGTTTGGGATGAGGATTGAGGAAGAGGTGGTTGTAAGGGAATAGGGAAAAGGGAAAAGGTGGATTGGAAAAGGGAGTAGTACCTCATTATCCTTCCCCATTTCCCTTTAATAATAACTACATAACATTACGGAGTGCCTGTCACTTTTCCATCAAAGACTAAAACAGCAAAACACTGTATAATTCTATGAAATATGCGAAAACAAATACCACATCACATCAAGATCATCATAACTCTGATCGTTCTCATTGCACCTGCACGTGCCGTAACTTTTGCTGATCCTTTTGAAAGTGGAAAGCCTTTTGATAATCAGTTTGTAATCACAGGATATTACTCTCCGCTTCCGGGACAATGTTGCTATGTAAAAGGAGGACTTAAAGCAGATCGAATTCTTAACGGTGACGGTGAGATTGCAGCAGACGGGTCCAGAGTTTATAAAGGAATGATTGCAGCTCCACCGAACTATCCATTCGGAACAGTAATTCAACTTCATGGAATAGGAACATTCATGGTTCATGATCGAGGTGGAGCAATAAAGGGAAATCGCTTGGATGTTTGGACGGGATTAGGAGAAGAAGGACTTGCAAGAGCGCTTGCATTGGGTCTTCAGAATGTAAAAGGAACTGTTTACCCTCCGGGAACGAGTCAGCCAAATGTATATGTTTCCTTTGAAGATCTTCCCGCGCCACATCAAAGGCTGCAGAGGTATCACATAGAAGGGCATCGTCTTGTTGGTGTAACACCGAGCAGTGGAGATCGTAATTATTCTGTACGGATGATGCAGGAGTATCTGCGAGATCTTGGTTACCTAAAACACTCTGCAACAGGTTATTACGGTGAGCAAACACAGAGGGCACTTGCGGTATTTATCCGCGACTTTGGTTTGAATGCATCCGCGG
>CAYUBO010000010.1:0-17066 GCA_964443095.1 uncultured Candidatus Peribacteria bacterium
ACGGCACTACTGATCACTCTCGAAGGACATCTGTTCCTGAGGATCATCACAGGTGCACCAAGGAAAGATCTCCTCTCGTGGACTCTCGGTTATCCGCTCGGTGCACTTATCAACACACTGATCTTCATTGTCTTGCACATCATCGGAGTCCCACTAATCGGCCTTACTGTCTTGGGATTACATGTATTGATACTGATCATCCTGTTTTGGTTTGCACGAAAAAGATCATCATCCAATTTGTTTGAAGCGGTGATCAATAAGCAGCTATCAACAAAACAGAAAGTGATCGCAGTCTTCTGCATCCTGTTTCTTGCAGTCGTAGCCATTGCAACTGTAGTACATGTGATCGGTCTCCCGTATTACTACTGGGACACGTTCACTAACTGGGCACTCAGAGCAAAGATCACCCATCACGAAAGTGCATTGCTCATGGAAGGAATCCGCCAACCGCAGTACCCAATCCTCATCCCGACCATTCAAGTGGTCTATATGTTCATTGGAGGATGGAGTGACACGCTCTCTGCACTAAGCATGTTCATGATCTCCCTCAGTGCGTTCATGAGCATATTCATTATAATCAAAAGATCACACGGAACACTCTGCTCACTCATCACTCTCACATTAATCACAGGAATTCCACTAGCCCTTATCCACTTGCGGCAGGGCTACGCAGATATTCACCTCACAGCATTTATCATCATTGCCGCACTCATCCTCGATCGCGCGGTCCTTCAAAGATCATCGCAATTGATCATGCTCTCTGCATTATTCATTGTTGCTGCGACGCAAACAAAACTGGAGGGCATCTATTACGGAGCAGTCCCGTTGATCATCTGTATGATCTTATATGCATGGAGAGCTGTGCAGTGGAAACAAGTATTGGTCAAAGGTGTTCTCCCGCTTATCATCATTGCTTCTCCGTGGTATCTGTTCACTATTCTAATCGGTCTCGATCTCTCACCGCATGGCATAGAAGTCGCGTTCCATCCGGAAGCGCTTAAGGCGATGTTCCAGCAACTTTTCCTGCTTGGAACGTTCGGGATTCACTGGTGGGCAATCGTGATTATGTTCGTAATTTTGATCAATAAAGATCGTCTCAAATTCATCAAACAACCATCATTCCTGTGGGGAATTCTCGCACTCATCTTCATCCTTGGCACATACACATTCACTGCAGATGTACGAGGATTAATTAATGGAGATAATTTCTCACGAGTAATGCTGCTACCTACTACATTGCTAACAATCGCATTGGTACGAAAGTGGTATGACGAGGTGTTTAATTAAGTTTAAATTCTCTTCCCCAGTGCTCGCAGCAAATCTCCCGGGAAACTTTTTAGGTTTGCATCATTGCAACCAGGCCCGCCATGCATTACGCAGCGAATCCCGTGCATTGTTACACTTTTTCCTGTCATGATATTAAATGGAACTCCTATTGAAGAAACAGAAATTCCGGCATTACCCAGTCCCTGCATAGCTCGATATTTTTCTCCTTCTTCTAATTTGATAGGCACAATCCTACCAACTGGATCAGCGAAGAGTTCAAATCCAGCTGGCTTAAGTCTTTCTCCAAGATCTCTAGCTTGTTCGTGCCAATTATCAAATCGTTCTCTTAATCCTTTTCTTCCAAGTGTGTGTAAGTGCATCAGGGAAGATATCATAGGTGCGCAATTTATGGATGTTCCGAAATAAACTTCGGGCGCAGACACAAAATATGGATTATTTTGTGATACGTATCCAATGTCTGTTGGGTTTTTTAAGAAGACCGCTGCAGATCCTTGCATTCCTACTACTTTATGAAGGTCAGTTGTAACAATCTGCACTGCAGGGTGATTAATTAATTGTTTAAGTCGAACATCAGGCTCTGAACAGCTCTACCTAGATAATGCTATAGCAGCATCAACAACAATAGGTATACCCTCTGTTTTACATGCATCAGCAGTATTGGTATCAATTAATTCATTAACTCCGAAGCTAGTATCTGGACATGTGAGAACAAGAGCCGCAAGTTTTTTGCATTGATCTCTAATGGCAGTTGTTAATGCTGCCTTTGGAATTGTATCTAATTTATCTGGTCGTCGCTCAAAAGCAGTTAGCCCCATACGCATTTTACGGCATGCCATTCGTAGTGACAGGTGAGAAGTGTTCGCACATAAAATAGTATCTCTTCCCTCCTCTTTTCCTTTTTCACTAACAATATCCAATGCCAGTTCGTTTGCTGTTGATCCTCCAGGACAACAAATTCCTCCTGTCTCCTCAGGACTTCCTGTATCTGGAAGGCCAAGGAGATCTCGAACAATTATGAGCAATGCTCGTTTCATGATTAGTATGTCAGTCTTTGTCCCATCTGCCAGGCTTCGGGGATCCAATTCGGGACTATTAATAAGTGATGCTGCCTGTAGAACATCTTGCGGAGGATTTGAAGCAGATGCCCATAAGTCACGAACGGGTGATTGCCCCAAAGCCATACCGCTTCTTCTCCCCTTTCCTGCTGTTCCTCTAAAATGATTTGAAAGTTTTATAATAGCACCTACAACTGTTTTATCTGGGTTCTCAGAAAGCTTTGCAAGATTTTCACTCTCTACAAGAGGTCGAAAGTCAGGAAGGATGTTACCTGGCATATGCATAGCATGATAATTTATAACAAATAGGAAGAATGGTCAACAAAGCATCAATTCTTCTCTTTTGGCTTAAACTGGACAAAATTGCGGCATAATGATAGTATCACTGGCCGAGATCAGTAAGCTCTCAAAAACTTCTGGAGTATTGGTAAGGCTCCAAAAACAACTTCCGTCCTGGTTTCTTTCCCCCTTAAGCCATGTCGGAAGATCAACGTGATTCAGAATGGGAAGCGCTTCTGGAAGAAGATAATCCGGAAGCATGGGTTATTTACTGGCAGGCAAAGCGCTATGAGTATCCTGAAGATAAGCAAGCTGAAGCTGAAGTCTTTCAGGTACTCAACCGTCATAAGTTTGTTCTAGAAAAGGAATTAAGACGTGTCATCGGTGACCTCTGTGGTGTTGATAGGGGAAAACACATTCGTTTTGAAGTGCGGCCGCCGCCGGAGGGAAAGAAGCGTAGATACCAAACGCCGTGAATTATTTCTTCCTCTTCTTGTTATAAAACTCAGACCTCTCCCAGGCGAGGCGAAAGAGGCTTCGTAGGGCTTGTGCAAGATCCTTGTTGTACATCTTCATTCCCATTGGAGACTGACCACGCATTGTAAACATTGCGACCATATCACCAATGATGTTTATCTCAGATTCACCGGGGAATTCATTTTTTGGAACTAAACGAGTCTCACGTAATTCATCTTTATCACGTCCTTGGTATTCCACTGCTTCTTCCTTGTCAGGCTGGATACTCTTAACATTCATTCCCTTTGCTACACGCTTCTTGGTGTAATCCTGCCAGTCGTTTCCGGAGAGTTCTGTATGGAAAGTATTTAGACCAAAGCAGAGTTGTTCATTTTCTTTTTCCTCAAGCGTCTCTTCAATCAAGTCTGTAACTGCATCTATACCTTCGTAGTACTTTATCTTTCCTCGGATCTCCAATTTAGGCATCTTGCCCTGATCACGCAGCTTGGAGAATTCCTTGTGCAAACCTTCTGCCTTTTGTTTGAGACGTTGCATCTGACTGACACGCTGTTCACATAGATAAACTATGTCATCTGGTTCAACGGCATCAAAGTGCATCACACCATTCTTATCGAATCCTGAAATAAGTTCTTTGCTCTCAAGAGATTCAAGAGTGGGGTACACAGTTGCGCGTTTCATCTCCAGTCTTTTAGCGATCACACTGGCGATTGATTCGCCGTGCGTGAGCAGGTACAGATAGACCTTAACTTCGTTTTCCGAGAGGCCGAGGTTCTTTAGAAAGTTCTCAATCATAGGTTCAGCGATCTAAGTTAGCGTACAGGCCCTGAGCACGCAATTTTGACTCGCACTTTCTGGATAAAAATAGGGGACTTGTTGTTGGAATCCTGACAACAGCGAAACACGATTTTTGGGCTATAGATTGCTGTCAAAAGCTGACAACATATTTTGAGAGGCAAGTTTTTGGCTAGCACAAGCCAAAAAGTCATATTTGACAAAAATGGGAAAAATTGACGAAAAGTCATTAGATGGGCATCAATGGCAGCACATTTCCCCAATTTCGTATGGCTAGGAAAAAAGGACCAGAGCAAAGTGATGCAGAAACAGCAGCAAAGCTGCTGACTCAGGTCGAAGCTGAATCAGAGATCGTAGCACCAAATGATTTTGATATCGGTGATTATGCAGCAGAGGTGAAGCCAAGAATCGCAACATATGAAGAATTGATGCGTGATAAGGCACCTGAGTTTAAGAGGCTAGTCGCAGGACTACCAGAAAGAGTGCGACAAGCTAAAGAATTACGAGCAGAAAAAGTAGTGGGGGCTGAGGCAAAAGCACGTGTATTGAATGATCTAAAGGTACTTGTAGTTATTGGAACAGGAGGAACGTTCCAGTCGGAACCAACACCTCGAGGTTATGAACCTACCGGCACGTTGAAGGAGAGTTTTGATGCACTTGGACTACCAGAAGATCCTGCCGTACATCTGGAGCTTATGGATCTAATGAATCTGGATTCTTCTCAGCTGACAATAGATCAGTGGAGGTTTTTAGCAGAGATGATTCAGCACTTGGAGGATGAAGTTTCCAATTCATATGACGAGCTAATTATCACACATGGTACGGACACGATGGCAAATGCAGCGGCATATCTCTCATTGATGTTGAAAGGGTTTCCCAAGAGTATCATCATTACTGGTTCACAAGAAGCTGCTCGCAAAAAGGATACCGATGCAAAAGACCAGATGGATAGAACTATTACTGCTGCGAAAATTGCACATGGTACAAGCAGAAGAATCTGTGAAACATTGGTTTGCTGTGGGTTGAGAGTAACCCGAGGTACTTGGGCCACTAAGCAGGGAGATACAACTGTGGATGTTTTTGGTCCGTGGAACCAACCACAACAAGGCTTTGATGCTACAGACTGGAACAGAGCAGCTGCCAATGGAACTCTTCACAGGATTGCACCTGCTCTTATGGACTTTGGTATTGGAAAGAGTCGTGGAAGCATGGAATATGCAGGTCATGCTATTGATTACGATCATAAAGGACCATATGAACCATTTACAGGAATTAAAGATCAAGCAGGCATAATTCCAGTTACACTTACAGATATACCTAATGCTGATTTCGCAAGACACATTAAGGGGCAGAGGGTAAATATGTGGACACAGCTTGGTAGTGCTACAGCTAAAGATGAGTTAATTGATATTGGTTTGCAGGCTGTGGAACATGGAAAAATTGGATTCTTTGAAGCAGCATTCCATGACTCTGAAACAAAGGTAGGTAAGTATTCAGCGGGAGCGGAGGCAGCAAGGGAGCTGCCCAATCTCCAGAGGCCACTTCCTGTTGTAAACACTTCGCCGATTACAATAAGAGCGAAAGCAAACTATTTACTTAATCGATTAGGGATTGAACCAGCCGGCGAAACGCCGGGGCTCGGTGTATATTACAGCGATTCAGATCTAAGAAAATTCTTAGATCATATTGAACAGAACATGGTTGGAGAACTCGTGTAATTATTTCTAATTTTTCTATCCAATCATGACTGAAGCAACCATCAATCCAAACTCACTAGAGGATGAACAGCAGGAAAAAGTGTATCAGGATAAAGCTGCGGCAATGCGTGAAATTACTCAATCGACTGTGCGACTACTGCATGAAGTTATTGAGTTAATGCAGGAAGAGAGGGATGGTTTCGCTTTCGCGGGAGTCCAAACACTGGGGGAACTGTATGAAGTTGCAAAATCTATTGGACAGGAGCATGCAGATAAATTATCAGCCATGGGATATGCAACTGAAATTCAATTTGCTTCAGCAAGTAGGGAAGGTGCAATGGCTCGGCGTGTGCGTGACGCAGTTGATCCTGAATTTACAGTAGAGGATGTTAATCCGGAGAATGCTTGGTACCTTCGTGATCAAAAATATGTTCTTGATGGTAATGATGAGTCAAGAGCACCGGAAGAGATCTTTGATGGGCTAGCATTATTTATGGATAACGTTGCAGATGTATCTGATGAATGTGCAATTGCAGCTCGGAAAGCTATCGTTCATTTGGCCATTGAAACTGCTGAAGCAGCGTTCCAATGTGCTCGTTTTGAGTTTTATAGCCTGCCTGGAGGTGGTGGGATGTTTAGAGGTATGCGCACAGATAATGATGGTTTCCAGAAGAGGCTCAAATCTTACTCTGATTTACTTGAGCGCTATTCAAAACACTTCGCTGATTTAGCTGGATTAGAAGACTCCTAATATTTTCTCTCATTTCCTATGCCGAATCTTTCACGCAGAGAATGCGTCATCACAGATCGGGCAATTGTCTTGGGGCTTGCAGAAAAGATGCTAAAGCAATTGAACTCTGTACTTCCGTGGGGAGCAAAAAAGCGCAAAGTTACTGACTATATTTATGTGTTACGAGCTCATTCACATGGACGATCTACTCTTTGGATGCGTGAACTAAAAACAGACGATCCTGTTCTTTATTTTAAGTTTGATGAAAACATCGGAGCACTAACAAGTAACAGTTCAGACAAAACAAGAATCATCATGCTTAGCGAAAGTGAATTGGCGCTCATAGAATTCAGCATTCAGCAGATACTTGATATACGCATCAAAGCTACTTAAAGCTCCGGACTCATATTGTGCCACTCCGTTGCCTGCTCATATGAATAAGCAGCATCCAGTATAAGCTCCTCTCCCCAATGTGGCCCTGTGAGATGAAGGCCAATCGGGAGATTTCCTGATGTGAAACCACATGGAATAGTTATCCCAGGCATCCCGGAGAGCCCCTGTGAGACAAGGAAGATATCCTGCAAGTACATTGCAATATGGTTTCCTTCTAGCTCTCCAACAACGAAAGCGGGAGTTGGATATGTTGGAGTCAAAATGAAATCAACTTCTTTAAATGCTTCAAAGAAATCATTCTTAATCAATGTTCTCACTTTTTGTGCCTGCCTGTAATACGCATCGTAATAACCTGCAGAGAGCGCGTAAGTTCCAATCATTATTCTGCGCTTCACCTCATCGCCAAACCCTTCACTGCGTGCTCCGTGATAGTAATCAATCAGATTCTTAGGATCATCAACTGTGTGTCCGTATCGGATCCCATCATAACGAGCCATGTTGGAACTCACCTCAGACGGAACAATAACGTAGTAGGTTGAGACAGCGTACTTTGTGTGGGGTAGAGAAATATCCTTCACCGTTGCACCAAGCTCCTCAAACTTTTTTGCTGCATCGCGGACTCCTTTTTCCACTTCTGGATCCATCCCATCAATAAAGTATTCTTTGGGAAGACCAACCTTCATTCCTTTTACATCACCATTCAGAGACTTTGTGTAATCCGGAACGGCAACGTCACCTGTTGTTGCATCAAGTGGATCCTTTCCTGCAATTGTGTTCATTACAATCGCTGTATCTTCAACTGTTTTACAGATTGGTCCAACTGTATCCAATGAACTTGCCATACTCATTACACCGAATCGACTAGTACGCCCGTACGTTCCTCGCATTCCTACGCATCTGCAGAAACCTGCAGGCTGTCTGATAGATCCACCTGTGTCACTCCCAACTGCAAAGAGGCATTCATCTGCACCAACACCAGCAGCACTTCCTCCGGAAGAACCACCGGCAACTCTTTCTGTGTCCCATGGGTTGCGAGTTACTCCGTAACAGGAAGTTTCTGTGCTTGCACCCATCGTAAACTCATCGGTATTTGATTTACCAAGACTGATAGCACCTTTGTCCTTAAGTCTCTTAGTTGTAGTTGACTCAAATGGTGGCAAATAATCTTTATCTCGCAGAACGTTTGAACATCCTGTTGATGGAATATCTTTTTCACAAAAGTTATCTTTCACAATGAATGGAATACCGGTCAGTGGATGATTGAAGTCCCCTTTAACATCAATCTTTTTCGCTTCTTCAAGGGCTTTTTCGAAGTTCCTGTAAACGATTGCATTCAACTTATCATCCACACTTTCAATACGATCAATGCAGGATTGCACGAGCTCCTCTGCAGAAATTTCTTTCGTTTTCAGTTTCTTGTGTGCCTCGACAATGGTCAACGTGTTAGAACTCATCCATGTGCGGAGGAAGTTTGAATTTGATTCTCAATAATCGGCAGTGGGCTGCACCCCAAAAGTTCTTTTGATTCAGGGCCGTCACACTTCACGTCATCACCCTTAGATACATTTGTAAGACCTGTAATCTGCGCGGTCACTTCAACGTCACTCGTATCCACTTCCTGAAGAACCTCAATGTAATCCAGAATCTGCGTGAGCTCTTTGCTGAATTTTTTCACTTCCTCATCACTAAAATTCAGCCTTGCAAGCTTCGCAATGTGCCGGACTTGTTCTTCTGTCAGTTGACTCATGACTGAAAGAGGATAGCGAATCAATAACAAAGTATTAAGGGAAATCCCTTACTACTTACCTCATAATACTTGATACTGTCTTCATGAAGCTTCAACGCCTCCGTGGGCGCAAAACATGTGAATACCTCCTGAGGAAGGGGCGTACCTGGAAAGGTAAACATATGACTATTCGATGGTTATCCGGAATCCCAAAAAATGAAGATCGGGAAGGAATCTACGTTGGAACAATGGCATCCAAAAAACTCCACAAATCCGCAGTGAAACGCAACCGTATGCGGAGAAGATGCAGGGAAGCACTGAGGAAAACTCTTAAAGAAGAGAGGAAATTATCCTCTGCACAGTTGTTGCTTGCCCCTCGATCGTCTAGTCTGGACTGCAGTCACGCGGATATTGTTTCTGATATCCGTTCATTTCTCTCTCAACTATGAACGAAAAAAAGAAGCGCAATATGATGGAATTTATGCTGATCTTTGCACTTGTGTATTTGCTCAGTCAGGTGGTGATGCGAACATTTTTCCCGGATAAGTACGATCCGAATGTTGCAGCAAAGGTAAATACACTCACTCCAATGGATCGGACAGTTAAAGATGGGCATCATCCTATCCTAATTCTCAGAAACAATTCCGAGGGAACTATCTCAGTTGCAGATGCGTGCCCAATGCCACCGGTAAATCTTTTCTTCGTGCAGCAGTCAGCATCAGGAGAAGAGGAATTGGCGCCAATCAATTCAGAAGAGAATGCGGTTCCATGTGAGGCAGTCGGAGAAGTCGTTGCAGGAGGAAAAATTCAATTTGATCTCGCACCGTGGAAGTACTCAATCTTCAATCAGTACGGAACGTATGAAGCACAGTTTAAAATGAGTGAAGAAGAAACATTAAAAGCTAGGTTCACATTCCATGAAGCAGGATCAATAACAAAGGTCTTCCGCACGTTTGTAACAAAGCCACTGCTTAATCTTCTCATATTCATTACGTCCAAGATGCCGAGTTATAACCTCGGTTTTGCTGTGATCATTCTTACGATCATCATTAAGCTTCTGCTTTACTTCCCTACGCAACACGCCTTAGAAGGGCAGAAGAGGATGCAGGAAGTACAGCCAAAACTGGAAGAGATTAAGAAAAAGTACGGCAAAGATCCTGAGAAACTTCAGAAGGAAACAATGCGTGTTTGGAAGGAGAATAAGGTCAATCCATTCCAGTCATGCTTACCGATCTTAGTGCAGTTCCCGGTACTCATAGGCCTCTTCTTTGTGATACGCGATGGGGGGACTCTCGAGCTTTCACGCCACCTTCTTTACGGGTTCTATGAGAATCTTGAGTGGACATTTAACAACAATTTCTTTGGATTAAATCTTAAAGAACCAAACGTGTATATATTCCCGCCGGCACTGATTGTCACGCAGTTCATTCAGATGAAACTAAGCTTTGCATTAAGTAACAAGAAGCAGAAAGATTCGAAGGATTCTTCCAAGAAGAAAGATGCAAAGAGTGACGTACAAAATATGCAGCAGAGGATGATGCTCTATGGCCTTCCATTGATGATTGGATTCTTCGCTCTCAAGTTCCCGGCAGCGGTTAGTTTGTATTGGGGTGTGAGTACAATCTTCGCAATTGGTCAACAGCTCATCGTGAACCGAAAAATGATCGTGTCCAATTAGAGAACTTAATAGGGGGCGACTTTACCTGCATCGTGAAATTGTTTTTATGTAGGGCTCAAAGAAGAGTAAGGTGACTTCTCAGCATGCATTCTGAGCGAAAACATTTTTTGTTCATACAATCCATCCAATTTATTATTATACAATGAATCTGGAAGCATCTGGTTCAGGACAATTCGATGGAGGTAGCGGAGGTGGAACCGCAGCAGTAACAACTGTTCCAGAACCCGTCCGTCAGCGAATGAGAACGGTGCAAGTTGATGACGGTGACAATGGAAATGGAAGAGTGGCTGCGAAACCAGAAGAAACAGCAGAGTATGGAGATGCTGCGGCATTGGTTTTGCAATACATTGAAAGATTTCCGCCAGCAATTAGAGAGCAATTGAGAGATAGCTTAAGAAGGGGGGAAGACGCTGCACAAGGACGTGCTGATGCAATAAACATCGTTTCTGTATTTCCTACACCAGAAGAGGCTAGGGCATTCGCAGATTCAGATGCTGTCGATGGCAATATGTTTCAAGAGATATCCCCTATGATTCGAAGGAGATGGCCGCCAAAAAAGGGTGAAAGAAGTGCAGCTGAAAGATGGCACGATGAAGACGTTGCTCGTGCTAAGGAAGCAAGAGTAGCAGTGCAGAAGTGGGCAAGAAGAGAGGCACAACGCATTGTTGATGAGTGCAATAAGCCTACAGATGTTGATGAAGCCATTGAAAAAATTCCTAAGTGTGCAAAGGGAAGTCGTGAAGATGTACTAAGAAGACAAATACTTACTGCGGCAAAAGCCAGATGGAATGGTGAAGCTCTTCCTCATTGGTTCCCGGAGAAAGTAGTGGAAACTGATTCTTGCGATAGACCCTTGACTGCCGAGGAGCAGAGAGCCATTGATCTGGCAAAAAGTGATCAACCGATTGTTGTAGAAGGAAATGGAAGTTCCGGAATCAGATCGCAAAACACACCATTTGGAGATCGTGCATTGGAGGAACGATTGTATAGAACATTTTGGACAGGCAAAATTCCTCCAAGCGAAATAGAGGAAAATGTCGCACTTATACGTGCAGGAAAGTTAAATAGAGCAAAGCCAAATATTTAGCTAAGCTAAGCCAATCTCAGGGCACAGGTATACGTCTTGGATCGCGTTCAATATCTCAATTCCCTGCTCGCGTGGCTTCTGGAAAGCTTTGCGACCGGAGATGAGTCCTGAGCCACCGGCGCGCTTGTTGATAGTCGCGGTTCGGACTGCTTGTTGCAGGTCGTTATCTCCGGATGAGCCACCGGAATTAATCAAACCGACTCTTCCCATGTAACAGTTGGCAACCTGGTATCTGCATAAATCAATCGGGTGATCACTGCAGAGTTCGGTGTACATGCGCTCGTCCATCTTTCCGTAACTGCTCTCTAGTCCCATCGCTTTGTACCCGCCATTGTTCATTGGGAGCTTCTGCTTGATCACATCAGCTTCAATCGTGACTCCCATATGATTAGCCTGACCAGTCAGATCAGCTGCTGCGTGATAGTCCTGATCACGCTTAAATTCGCTGTTACGAAGGTAACACCACAACACCGTGAACATCCCTAACTGATGCGCTTTTGCGAATGCCTCGGCTACCTCAACAATCTGTCTTCCGCTCTCCTCAGATCCGTAATATATCGTTGCTCCCACACCAAGTGCACCCATGTTGTGTGCCTCCTCCACTGTCCCCCACATGATCTGATCATGCCTATTAGGATACGTCAGTAATTCGTTATGGTTGATCTTCACGAGGAACGGAATCTTGTGTGCGTATTTTTTAGCAACCATCCCAAGTACTCCAAAGGTAGATGCGACCGCGTTGCATCCTCCATCAATCGCGAGCTTCACAATATTCTCGGGATCAAAGTAATCAGGATTCTTTGCAAATGATGCTCCACCGGAGTGCTCAATCCCCTGATCAACAGGGAGTATAGAAAGATACCCTGTTCCTCCCAGTCTTCCGTGACCATACATGGTCTGAAGACTTTTCTGGGCCTGAGCCGGCCTATCTGACTGTGAAAAAATTGTCTTAACACTAGTTGAACTCGGAGCATGTAGCCTTTCTCTACTTATTGTCTTACATTCATGATCTAGCAGAGATCCTGCTTCATCACCGAGAATTGACTTAATTTCATCATATGTGCGGGCCATAATTGTTGGGGGTAACTTTGGGTATTGATTGTACTGGAAGCAATTCTTGAAACAAACCAGCTTTTAGCTGTTAGCTTGTAGGGGGCTTCTGTAAGCTATCAACAACAATCTAGATCATGTCACTCACTCTCTACAACACGCTTACTAACAAGGAGGAAGAATTCATTCCCATCGAAAAAGGGAAGGTGCGGATGTACACGTGTGGCCCGACTGTTTACAGCCGACCGCACATCGGAAACTACAGTTCTTTCCTCTTGGCGGACTTACTTCGTCGATGGCTTGAAGTGAACGAATGTGAAGTTGTACATGTTAAGAACATCACTGATGTTGGTCATCTGGTTACAGATGCAGATGACGGTGAGGACAAAATCGAGAAGCAAGCAAAAGCAGAGAAGCTGGAACCGCTACAGATAGCCAAAAAGTACGCAGAAGAATATTTGCAGGATGAACAGGATCTGAATTTTAAAGAACCGTACAAACGTCCGTTGGCAACAGAAACAATTCCCGAGATGATCAAGATGGTAGAGACGCTCATAGAGAAAGGGCATGCATACGAGACAGATGACGGAGTCTACTTCTCGGTTGAGACGTTTGAGAAATACGGAAAACTTTCAGGAAATACTTTAGATAATCTAGATGCGGGTGCACGTATAGAAGTTAAGGAGCACAAAAAGCATCCGGCTGATTTTGCACTATGGAAAAAGTGTGTGGGAGAGAACGAACATCACATTCTTAGGTGGGAGTCTCCTTGGGGAGAAGGATTCCCGGGATGGCACATTGAGTGCTCGTGCATGAGTGAAAAATTCCTTGGCACGCATTTCGATATTCACACGGGGGGAGAGGATCTTATCTTCCCGCACCATGAGTGTGAGATCGCACAAAGTGAGTGTAGTAGTGGCGTAGATAGTCACGTGAACTACTGGATGCACAGAAGATTCATAGATATGGGGGATGAGAAGATGTCAAAGAGTCTTGGCAATGTGTTAAATTTAGATGACATACGAGAAATGGGATTCTCACCCATGGATCTTCGTTACTTCCTCCTTTCTGTGCACTATCGGACGAATCTGAAATTCACGAAGAAAGGATTGGAAGATGCACATAAGGCGAGAAGGAAGGTGATGGAGTGGATGAAGGAAACGGAAGAGGCCAAGGAGGCCAAGGAGTCAGAAGAGGCAAAGGCATATAAGGAGAAGTTTATAAAAGCGATGGATAGCGATCTCAATACACCCGAAGCTCTGGCGGTGGTTTTTGATTTGATGGCAGATTCCCGCAAGAACGGGGCACTCGGATCATATCAAGAGATGGCAGAAATGATCAAAAAGACGTTTGGATGTTTTGAGGCTGAGGAGGATGAAATACCAGCGGAGGTATTGAAACTCGTCTCAGATCGCGAGAAAGCCCGAGAGGCCAAAGATTTTGCAGCGTCTGACCGAATCCGCGATGAAATCCGAGAACTTGGATACGAGGCAAGAGACACCGATGGGGGGCAGAAGATTGAAAAGCTTTAGTCCGTGTTACATAAACTGTGCAAATGTAGGTCTCTCTCCACGAGATGTTCGGTTTGCTCTACGCTGTAGATGCTATCACACATTATTAGACAGATAAGTCAATGGTATTTTACGTGCCAAAATCAACACCTATTTTTCCTGTAAGAGGTGAAATACCAAAGTGGATACCCCTTTTATGCCCTTCTTTACGCCCTCAAAAGCCGTGTTAAAGATATTTAACGGACCGTAACACTCTCCTTATTAGTGCGTTTTTCCCGGTGCATGGATAAGAGCGAGGTCTTGCGTTCCGCTATGCGGGCGCTAGAATCCTCGCGATCTGCCTCTTGAGAGGAGGAGGCTAAAGATCCGTGTTCACGATCATTAACATGTCGGCAGCTTGCCTTTCCTTTATCCAAAAGGAACTGACAAGCATTCCACACTCCATACCCGGAGTCGTGCTGTTGTATGCAATTTCTGCCTATCTCTAACTCAGACTGCTCGTGCGCCCTCTTTATATATAAGGAGAAGGGTGGTGGATCTCACCACTCATTCTCATTGCACAAGAGCGAGTTAAGAGTACCTATTGCGTACACCTCCTTATTACTCCTCTCCTTATATACATTCAGAAACAACATCATTAATTGATCGTGTTTCTCCTCTCTATCCAAGCAATTCATTATCCAAGCATTTTTATTTCCCAATTCTAACCACAATAATTTATGGAATTTATCCGTATGAAAAAGTGGCTTGCGGGAACAGCAGTAGCAGCAATTACGCTCACCCAGGCAGGTGCAGCATTTGCAGCTTACAGCGATGTTCCTCGCGGCGTGTGGTTCGAGGACGCCGTCAACGCTTTCGTTGACGCAGGTTACCTCGACGCTGCACAGTCACGTTTCCGTGGTGGCGAACCTGCAAATCGTGCAGAATTCGTCAAGCTAGTTGTAGAGCTGAACGGTGGAATTCTTTCCACTCCACCAGCTGTACCAAGCTTTGACGACGTTTCCACAGGAGCGTGGTACTACGGCTACTTTGAGGAAGCTGGTAAAGAAGGATGGGTACGTGGTGACGGTGACTGCTACGGCAGCCATCCTTGCTACTCTCGTCCAAGCGCGAACATTAATCGCGCAGAAGCAGCAGCCCTCATTGTCCGTGCATTTGGTCTCGAGTGGACCGGCGACGCAGCTCAGTTCGTCGACAACCCATCAGGCCAGTGGTACACAGATGTCGTTCAGACAGCTGCTGACCACTGTGTCTTGCAGGGTGATGACGCCACAGGACGTGTACGTCCTGGTGACAACATGAACCGTGCTGAGATGGTCGTTATGCTCTACCGTGTAGACCAAGGTCTCACCTATGGTGTGGATTGTGGCGGCGCTGGCGTTGGCTCTGAGCCAATGGTCACAGACGCTGTCGCAACATCCTCCACAACTCTTGAAGTTGAGTTCAACGTAACTCTCGACAAGGCATCTGCAGAAGACACAGGTCACTATTCTGTGACTGGATCTCCTGAAGTGCCTGTCACCGGTGCAAACCTTCTAGGTACAAGCACCGTTGAGCTCACTCTTGGTGAGGCACTTGAGGCAGGACATGACTACACAGTCACTGTTACTGACCTCATGACTTCCGGTGGTGTCGCATTTTCCGACGCTGTTGGATTTGTCGGTTACACCGCATTCGTAAAGGGTGAGGGTGTTCTGGAAGTATCTGTTTCTGCAAGCAACCCAGTAGGGGACACAATCCCTAAGGGTGCTGTAGGAGTTGTAATGCTTTCTGTTGATTTTACCGCTTCCTGTAGCGACTCCGTCGCCATTGAGAACCTAACAGTTCTCCACGAGGGATTTGGTAAAGAGACCGACCTTGGCGGTGTATACGCAGCCATCAACGGCGCACGTGTAACCCGCAAGCGTACAATTGACGCAGAAGACCAGACATCTGATCTGCGATTCTCATCCCCTCTCGTTCTTGACCCATGTGAAACAGTAACGGTAGACGTCGTTGGTGACTTCTCATCAACAGCTTCAACCTCCGCTGAGCACAACTTGGTCGTGGAGCTTCCATCTGACATTTTTGGCAACGCCAAGAGCGTCACAGGAAACTTCCCAGTACGTGGTGACACATTCCGTGTTGCTGCTGTAACGAGTGGTGTCATCACTGTTGACTACCGCACGGTTTCACCTAGCGAGGTCGAGGTTGGTGACGTTGGAGTTGTCATTGGTAAGTTTGAGGTTTCTGTTGACTCAACTGAGGACCAGACCTTCTACTCCATGACACTTGAGCAGAACAGTACTGCTTCTGACGGAGACTTCGTCAACATTGCAATTCGCCGAACAGACGGAACGATCCTCACAAACTCTGTGAGCCAGACCGTTGGTGACTTCGTAACTGTTGTCTTTGATCCTCCATTTACAGTTCTCGAGGGTGACAAGATCACACTCGAGGTGATTGCTGACATTGTTGGTGGTGCAGGTGACTCGCTCATCTTGCACTTTGAAGAGACATCCGACCTCTTTGCGGTTGGTTCTCTCTACGGATACGGTGTCAACGGTCAACTCTACGGTTCACGTATCGCTATCCCTGATGACGATGCAAACACCGTTCACATCGATGCTGGTGAATTCACAATCGGTATCGACGGACCTCCAATCCAGGACTACACACGTGATGACAATGACGCAGTTCTTGCGAACATTACGTTCAAGACTGGTGGTGAGGACATTGACATTAAGGACCTCTTCATGCTTATCCAAGGTCAGACAAGCACTGGTGGACTTTTGTGTGCCAGTGGTGGTTCAGCTAACGCAACAGCAACTGCAGATTGTCCAGTTGGAACCGCCGATGAGATTTACGAGGTTCTCGAGGATGTTGAAATCCGCAACAAAGCAACCGGTCGTACGATCGATGGTGTTCGTCTAACGGGCACTGCCGACTCCGGACAGACCGCTAGCTATGGTGACTACCAGGTATATCGTTTCGACGACTTCATTGTTCGTGGAGACGAGACATGGGAGTTCCGTGTCGACTTTATCGACAACGGTGCCGGTGAGCACCCAGCAAATGGTGACAAGTTCAGAATTCACATTTGTGGTGAGCCAACCAAGATCCTCTCAAGTGGTACTTTGACCACAAACACCACCACATGTAACTTCGGTGGTGCTCTAACCGCTACAACTGCATACCAAATGCAGGTTGAAGGTCTTTCAACCGGTGACAAAGTCGGAGACGTTCGCCCACGTGGTGACATCTCCGGAAACTTCCACCGCATTGCAACGGCCACCCTCACAATTACTGTGAAGGACATTGGTAC
>CAYUBO010000011.1:0-383 GCA_964443095.1 uncultured Candidatus Peribacteria bacterium
CCTCCACGCGATTTCCATGAACTACTCTTCCGTAAGACTTTGTATAGCAATCTCCTGAGGCTCCGGCGGCAGATACACCGCGATGTCACTCATAAGTTCAGGATCAACCTCTGCCACGTACTGTCCTACTTCGTTTATTGCAAGTGCGAAGATAGAGAGAAGCGCTCTGGCTTCTTTGCGAACATCTGAACTAAGTGGAGAGTGCTCATCTCCAAGTAGTGCAAGCGAAGGCTGAAGGTCTGCCCAAACCAGACGAACCTCTTCCACCTGTCCTCCTTCTGCTGCTTTAAGCAAAGCTGTTAGTGCATCGATGAGAAGCTCATCATTTGCATCTGTTCGTGCAACTTCTCCCCGGGCCGGATCCCGATGATCTTCTGCTGCGC
>CAYUBO010000011.1:393-16678 GCA_964443095.1 uncultured Candidatus Peribacteria bacterium
CAAGCACAGTCTTTGTAATTACGTATGAGTAATCTCCCGGCTGCGCGACTCTTATGTCCGCAGTCATTTCTGTTACTGCTCTCTGAAGCAGGAACTGCGCAAGACTTCCTTCATCTGGATCTGAAGCAAGAGCAAGTAGCGTTCCCTTGTACTCCGCAAGAGGAACCATTGCAGTGTCTATATCTCCCTCTGCCAGAAGTGCAGCTGCCTCATTCAGGCGTGTCTGTGCAAACTCCAGTTTCTTCGCAATTCGTGCTTCCTGTCCACGAGTGATAAGAACATACTTTTCAGCCAATCGTTTTGCAGGATACAGAGGAGAAGTCGGCAAAATTCCTGCAATGGAAGCACGATGCTCCTGTGCACGCTGAGAAATGTCACTCCTGTGAACTGCATCTCTCTCGATATTTTGTGAAACCCACACTCCGTCATACCATCCCTCCGGAATCTTCTTCGCCAAAGGAATATTTCCTTCCCACATTCTCGTTCGTTCTCCAGCAACAAGTGTTATCTCGTTATTTTCATGTTGAACTACTGCACGACGATCATAGACCTCAACTTCAACAATATCATCCTCGGCAATGCGCACACTTCCTTCGTTCACAGTTATAAAACCATGTGATGTTGCGATTGTAAGCCCTCGCATATGTGACGGGACGAGCCCCTGAACCCATATATCTCCACGATATAGCGTGAGTGTAGGGAGAAGTTCCGGTGCCGGAGAGGCGCGCGCTGTGAGATCATGCAATTTGATTGCAGTTTCCTCCTGTAAACGTACAACTCCACTGTCTCCAAACAGGAAGCTTGCTTCACTACTCTTTCCTGTTCTCAACCACATACCCGGCTCAGCAGCAATTTGTTCAGCAACAGGATTCCATTCCGTTCCATTGAAGGAATAGGAAAGTTCTCCCGCTGTTGGGATGATGGAAACCAACGACTCCGCAACTGTTGCCGGTGCAAGGAAGAAGAGAGGACTAGTGTGTACAACCAATGCGATTACTGAACATGCCGCAACCCACTTAACTGTGCGGAAGCGGAGGGTAACGCTGTGTACCGGAATGGTATCTAGTGCTAAGCGATGCTTAATGTGTTCAGCAAGCGCAGCCGACGGGGTGAGAAGATCTCTCACATGACCCAAAAGATGTGATGATTCGGGTCGTGCAGTTGTATCAACCCGATCCCAAACACGTGTTTTTATTCTTTCTGGTGGTTCAATTGATCGTTTTAGTTCTGCAAACACTTTTGGCAATCCTTTCTCCAATGCCATGTGATGCTGCAACTTACTTCGTACACGATCCTTCGCACCGCGAGGTGATTTCTTGCTCTGGGAGAGCTGCCGAAGGAGTGACTCAGAATTAGACTGCATAGGCCATTGCGGTTTCACGCATATCGGAAGGAAGTAATGTTTCCAGTTTTTTAAGTGCACGGAATTTAAGGATACGAACTGCACCTTCTGTCAGATGAAGTACACGTGCAATCTCGCTGTGTGGAAGATCTGCCATATATGCAAGAAGCAGAACTTCACGGTAACGAGTGGGAAGTTTGTTAAGTGAATCGTTCACCATTTTAAGCATGTCATCACGCTTAACCTTTGTATCAGCACGGTTAAGAACATCCGGATCATATAACTCCTCCGGAACTTCACTGAAGCCTCGAAAACTCCGGTACGCATCTATAACTGTGTGACGTGCAATTCGAAATAGCCATGCTCCGAATGGAACTCCTCTCTGTGCTTTGTACGTGTGCAACTTTTCCCATGCCTTCATGAAAATATCTGCAACCAGATCTTCTGCCACTTCCTCCGGCGCACGAAACGCGGTGTAGCGGTAGACCTGAGTGAAGTAGAAGTCATATACTTTTTCAAACGCTTCCGTATCACCCTCCTGAGCCTTTCGGACTAACTTCTGCAGTGCCGATTCATCGAGTTGAGATGAAGGTTCCATTGAGTTGATAAGTCTACAGTAAAAAACGTCTGAAAACGTGGTTTGTTACGGGAAAATCAAGAGAAAACCGTTATTCCCACTCAATAGTCCCTGGTGGCTTATGCGTAAGGTCATAAAAGACCATATCTATGCCTTCCAAAGCCAAAATTCTCTCTGTCATGGCCGAAAGGACGCCTTTTTCGAAGTGTGGAGAATTTGCTGTCATGGCTTCCAGTGACTCCACCGGACGAAGTGCAACTGACTGATAGCCCTCTTTTAAGCCAAAAGGAAGAAGGACGACCGGGAATTGCCAGAGAGATTCGTAGAGCCCTGCTTTCTTCATTTCTTCATCAACAATTGCATCCGCTTCACGTGCAAGATCCGCCCTTTCAGGAGTGATGTAACCCCGAGTGAATGCAATCTCAACTGGTGATTGATGGGAGAGACACTGCACAACTCGATTGAAATCCGGAGTCGCATTCGGGATCTCAGTCGCTAGTTTCCAGTGGTCGGATGGTATGTCACATGGATCATCACTAAAGAGTGCGACCGCATGACGATAACTTCTTCCATCTCCCTGAACCCCAACAGACTTTACCGGTAACGCCTGACTCTTTACTTCTATTCCCCATTCCCCATTCCCCACTCCCAACTCCGGTTTCTTTGCACACAATATCCTCACTCCCAACCCCGGACCCGGGAACGGATGTCGCCATACAAGCTCATGCGGCAGTCCAAGTTCTTCACCAAGCACACGCACCTCATCTTTATAAAGATCTATCAGTGGCTCGATTACGAGTCCTGCATCAATCATTTTCTGGATTGCTTCAACTCGGTTGTGATGAGTTTTAATTTGATCCGCATGTTTCGTTCCGCCTGTTTCGATTGTGTCAGGGTAGATTGTCCCCTGCCCGAGCATCCATCCATCTTCCATTTTCAAATCCATCTCCTCACTTACTCTTCTCTGTACATCTAAAAACGTATCTCCAATTGTTTTTCTCTTCTCCTCAGGATCGTAAACTTCTTTAAGGTTAGATAAAAACTCATCTTCCGCATGCTCTACTCTGAGATTCGTAATTCCCATCGCATCAAATGCCTCGGTAATCTTGCTCACTTCGTTTTTCCGCATTAAACCTGTGTCTACAAGAAGTCCCTGAACTCTATTCGCACCAAGAACTTTATTTAAAAGTGTAAACGCAACAGTGGAATCCACTCCTCCGGAAACGAGCATGAAGACATTCCTATCACCAACCTCCTTTTTGATCTTGTCTCCAATTTGATTGGAATAACTTTTGATCGACCAAGGTGCGACATCACAAAGATCAACGAATTTTTTTAAGATCTCCTGACCATGTTCCGTGTGTGTAACTTCTGGATGGAACTGCAAAGCAATAAACTTCTTTTCCTCATTTATCATCGCCGCATTTTCGCAAGCATCTGATGTTGCAAGTTGCGTGAATCCCTCCGGTAACTTTGTAACCTCATCTCCATGCGACATCCAGACAGTAAACGACTCAGGAATTCCCACTCCCCACTCCCCACTCCCCATTCCCCTCCCCCCCCATTCCCTAACCTCCGTCCTTCCATACTCCTTCACCTTCCCAGCCGTCACCTCTCCACCCAACACATGCGCCATCCATTGCATCCCGTAACAGATTCCGAGGATAGGAATTCCGAGCTCAAAGATATCAGTGGACCCCTGAGGGCTTCCTTCTTCATACACACTCACAGGACCGCCGGAAAGAATGATTCCCGCAGCACCTTTAAGGTCGGATGCCGGTGTCTCTGCCGCTCTGATTTCTGAGTACACACCAAGCTGCCGCACCCTGCGTGCAATCAGGTGTGCGTATTGTCCGCCGCAGTCGAGAATTATGATGTTTCCTTGGCCTTCCATAGAGTCAGTTTAATGATATCAGATTGTCTAGACAAGTTAACTGACAGAGGTATACGATGCTCCTCCTATGGTAAAAGAAGCATCTGACAAACCAACACCACCGGCAAGAAAAAAACAAGGACACGCATTCTGGCATGAACAATGCGCCAATGCTTGTGCAACTGTAGTCCCGACACTTAAAAAAGTACTTGAGAAAGCAAGAGGACAAGAAGATCCGAAACCACTATTGGAAAGGACTGGAGCAGCATCCGATACAGCACTTGCTACTCTAGAAAAAGTTAAAGCAAAGGTAACAGGACAAGAAATTGCTGTACCGGATTCAGACAATGCAACTGCAACAAGATTGTGCAGTGAGGCAGCGGCAGCAGTCGTTGCTGAATCCACTGAAGAGGCAGCATGTGATCTTAGTACAGTACAAGCTGAAATTGATGTACTTGCAGGCAAGTACGCACAGGTACTGGCACTTTCAGAAGCTCTTATTGGACCACTGGAACAAGCTATGCAAAAAGAGGCTGCTGCAAAAAAACCACCAACACGGCGACCAAGTGATACCCAACCACTCGATGTCCCAACTCAACCTAAAGCAGCGCCAGCTAGTCAAGTTACCGTGATACCTGATGAACCTGAACCTGATCCTCCACCAGCGAAACCTGCCAATTCCGGTAGGACTTTTGCTCAAAGAGCAGGAGGAATTTTCTTGCTTAGAAAACCGTGGGGTTAAATCAACGCAGCTACCAGCATCCAAACACTGTAGCTAACCGCACTATCTTCCCATGCATGAAGGAAGAGTGCTGCAATACTTATTCCAAGTAGTGGCAGGAATACTTCAGGTTTGGATTTAACTCGATAAAGAAGCAACAAGATCAGTGCGAAGAATAAGGCAAATCCTAATACTCCCATCTCCACTCCCAGTTGCAGGTACCAGTTTTCCGGAAGTACAGGACAGTTACATGTTTCTTTTGGTTGGACCTGATCACTTCCAACGAACACACAGAGATCCGGCCTATCTGCCGCCCACGAAGCATCTGCTCCTTCAGGAAGATGAACACACGCATCACTTACGCGATTACTTGCAGGCCCTGCTGTACCAAGACCGAGCCCATACGGATTCGCTGCAATGGTTTTCACTGCTTCAATTGGACGGATTAGATGATCACGTGTGGAAGCAGCTCTCAACATCAGTTCCGGTTTTGCCATGAATCCTGCGATTAAGAGCACTGCAATCGCGATGCTAAAGCTGATCGAGATTTTGATGCACTTCTTCTTTGGAAACACATACCACAGAGAAACGAAAAGGATCAATGCAGATGCGATCCACGCAGAGCGCGAGAAAGTAAGACTAATTGCTGCAAACACAAGGAGCGCGACGTCCCATCGTCTTCGAAGTAACGCGATTGACCACGGGAGAAGCAACCAAAGGCCCAATTGATTAGGGCCACTTAATGTACTTTGTATGCGACGGATGCCCATTCCTCCAAGTTGCTGATACGCAGCAAGAGGTCCATCCGGAATATAGAGTGAATGGAGATCGCTATATCCTAGAGCAACGAAGAACTTCTGCGGAAGGAAGAAACTTGCAATTCCATAAGTCGCAACTATTGATCCGACAATTAGGATGATATTTTTAGCCTTCTTAAAGAATTGATCTGACCATTCCACTCTCCTAAGAACCAGAAACACAACTAGAGGAATGAAGTCATACTTGAATCCAAACAGATACAGCTTCCAATCATTATGTGTCTCAAAAGTCACCATCAACGAAATTGCGATGAGGGCAAGGATTAGGAGATCAAGAATATCTATCTTAGACCAGGCCGCAAGCATTGAAGTTAGACTTCGCCGCTCACGACCTGGCTGGTGCGCAACGATAATAAATACCGCTGAGAGCATAAGGATAATTCCAAGGAGCGCTTCCTTCCAGAGAGAAAGCCATAAAAGTGGCGGGTTTCCCGGTCCTTCAATGTATCTTGTCCCAACTGTCACAAGCAGCGCATGGAATGGCAGCACTGCCAGAAGGATTAGAACGAGTGTCTCGCGGGTGCGGGTGAACATTGCTTAAAGAGTAGCAAAAAATGATTAGTTTCTCTGCCCAATTAGAATTGATCCTCTACCATATGCGGCCAAATGATTAAGCTTGCAAAACCATCATCGTGGCCTAATCCAAAGCCTAACCGTGGACCTGATCCCCAAAGGATCATTGCAATGCTTAAAAAAGCTGAAGAGCTCACATCTCCATCCGGAGAAGATTTGATGGCAATGGATGATGATGAACGTCAAAGAAGGGATTCAGAAGCAAACTCCAATTACATGGGTGCCGTCGATCTAATTCAGAAACTCACACAGTTAAGCAGAAGTACTATCGACAGGATTCTTGGGATTCCAAGTACTTCTGAAGGATTAGCTGATTTTGAAACCGAATGCACAAAATTAGGAATTACATTGCAGATCTTCTTTTTGTTTTTCACTGGCAACGTAATGACGAATGATCAAAAACCATTCAAGGCTGCAGGAATTCGTGGAGTCCATATACAAGCACGAATGATTCGAGAGGCACTCGAGAAAGAACTTGGAATGGATTAGATATTTAAGCGTTCTTCATCATCCCTGAAGACTTCTCCACTTTCCAGTACCTGTTCAACGCAATCGATGCACTCGCTACTCACCTGCTCCCCGTAGAGCTTAGGAACTTTCCGCATCTCATCATTATTCCACGCATACTCGATCATGCTTTTGATCATTCCTGCATCAACAGGTGGCGCAATAATGTTTCCTCCATTCATAGCAGACTCAGATCGGTCAGATCCGAATCGGAGAGTGACACACGGCACACCCATCACATTCATCTCCTCCTGCATAGATCCACTATCTGTCGCACAGACTGCGGCTCTATCCATGGCAGCTATCACATCCACATACTCCGGCCACACATCACAGAAAACAAAGTTGTCGTATTCCTTTTCCATCTTTATTACTTCTTCGACCAGACCGAACCGTTCGAAAGCCGCCTTGGTCTGGTTCATGTTAATGACGAGAACCTTCTTTCCCTCTTCAATCATCATTTTCATTGCATTGTAGATTGCAAGGAAGCGTCTTTCAGAAAGACAGTTCTCTCTTCGATGAATGCAGAAGCGAACGAAGTCACCTTCTGTAAGTTCAGGATGTCTTTCAAAAACTTTTGATTGCTCTAGTCGATCCATCGCTTCGTGCGTTGCATCTGCAACTGAATTTCCAACTACGAAGATGCGATCTTCAGGGAAACCTTCACCAATCATAAACTCTTTGTCCAGCTCTACAGGAGCAAGATGGATTCCGGTAGCTGCTTCACTGCAACGCGTATTGAACTGTTCAGGGAACGGCTCAAGACTCCCCCTTTTCCAATTCTTTCGATCCATAAGATAGCTCCTCCATGCTTCTGGATCCAATTTGCCATTTGCCATTTTCAATTTGCCATTTTCAATTTCCCATTTCCCATAGTCCGGACACAGAGTACGAATCCCCGCTTCAACATGAACGGATGCAAACCGGTGACAGAATCCCGCGTTACTCGCAGCCATTGCAGTCGTTGTGTCTCCATGAACATACGGGATTACGATCTTTCCACGCTCTTTGATTTCACCAATAACGTAACCAAGTCGACCAATGATCTGGCTGACAACTTCGTGCATTGAACCTCGGACATTCAGATTGAAATCCGGCTCAACTCCAAACTCCTTCAGCATTCCTCCACTTAGGTTCTCATCATAATGCTGACCGGTGTGACCAAGGAGTACTAGATGCCCTCTTTCTTTGAGTTCCTTATAGAGAGGCACTTGTTTGATGATATCGGGCTTTGTCGCAATCATTATCAGATGCACGTGCGTCTGATCCTGCGAGGCAACCTCATCATAAAATCCCTTTGATCTGTAAGTGATCTCCTTCATCGGCAGTAGCCTAGCGGATTTTTACCAAATCTGCAGGATTTACTTCATTTCTTCCGGGATCGGAATTTCCATCAGTTTGAGTACAAGAGGAGCGATGTCCTTAAGTCCTTTTATTTCTTTGATGTCCTCGGATGATTTGATTTTGTCTGAGTGCACAAATGTCTGAACCGGATTAGTCGTGTGACTTGGGGATATTTCTCCGCTTGGAAGGATCATAGCTTCAAGGTTTCCATGATCAGCAGTTATCACCCAGTCGTACCCATGCTCCTCCAACACAGGAAGTAATCGACCAAGATTTCTATCAACTGTTTCGCATGCAATTACAGCAGCATCGACATTTGCTCCGTGACCAACGAGATCCGGGCTCGGGTAGTTGGAAACAATCAATCCATACTTCTCTCCTTCTACTTGCTCAATCAATTTATCAGTCATTTCATCTGTACTCATTTCCGGTGCGCTTGCAAAGTTCGGAACCTTCGGTGACTCCACTAAGATACGATCTTCACCCGGGAATACTTTCTCAGTCTGCCCGTTAAAGAAGAATGTAGTGTGTGTCGCTTTATCTGTCTCTGTAATCTTTAGTACTTTTACCCCTAGATCTGTTACAACTTCTATGAGAGTGTTCTTTATTCCACGCATTGGGTAAGCAATAGGCAGATGATTGGAATAAGGACCTGTGCACACAACATCCTTGATGCGAAATGGTCTCTCAAATTTTTTGAAATCTTCTCCCTCAAATGCATCGACAATCTGGAACATGCGATCTGTCCTGAAGTTTGTACCAACAACAACGTCATCCGGTTGCATCGGTACGAAGTCTTTTGTTTTAATTGGTTGAATGTAGTAATCGGTCTTCTGTTTCTCAGGTGCTTTCTCATACCAAGCCTTTGCGCCTTTGCACAAATCATCTACTTCCTCAGCTATCCCCTGTGTGTACATGTCGTAAGCTAATTTTGTACGATCTTTAAACTGCTTGTCTCTATCCATCGCCAGATATCGACCGACGAGTGATATCAACTTTGTATTTGGATGTTTCTTTAGGAACTCTTCTAGTTTCGTATAGTCCTCAGAAAACTGTTGCTTTGGGACATCACGCCCATCACCAATCAGATGAAGATATACCTCTTTCACTCCTTTCTTGTCCGCAAGTTCAATCATCGCATGCACCTGATCTGCATGCCCATGAACACCTCCATACGAATAAATACCGAATAGATGCATTGGAACATCTCTCTCCACTGCCCTCTCACACGCGCTGACAAGAACAGGATTCTCAAAATACTCTCCGGATTTTATTTCACGGTTGATCTCTTCAAATGTATGCCAGACGATGCGACCTGCACCCATAACAAGATGACCGGGCTCACTCGCGCCCTGCTGCCCATCAGGTAATCCAGCTGCATTCCCAGATGCCTCCATAATGACATTCGGCATCTCTTTCTCAAGACGCGTAACCGTTGGCATATTTGCCAATGTACGTGCATTACCTGGTCCTGGAGGTGCTACACCGAACCCGTCGAGGATAATTAAGCATGTTTTTTTCACTACACCTATTATACCATCCTCGGCCGATTTGTGCTAGAATGTCTCGATACGTACAATAGAATAAACATGGAAGTCCACCTGCTCTCACGCTTTCGATTCCTTCACACACTTGGATGGGCACTGCTCATCTCAGTTGGAATTGTTGCAGTTGCAGCCGGAGCAGGAAGAGCAGTTATAAACATGAAGGCAGCATTGATAGATAAGCCGGACATTGCAATTTATCTTCTTCTTCCGGAAGAGAAGTTTGGAAAGACAACACTTCTTCGTGAGAAAGAAAATGAGAGAGACTATCTTGCAGAAACACCTGAAGGGCCAAAGCTCGTCACACTAAAAAGGGGGGATGTTGAGTGGTTTGTTTCAAACGTGGAACTCCTGCGGGAGTAGCTATCCATTCTTTCCGTATCGGATTACAAAGTACGGAAAAACCACCACTGCATTCCATATGCGTATAATTCTCCATGGTTCCTGCATGAGTCTCCATAGCCATTCAGCTCCTATCTTTTGAAGAAGATAAGGTGCTCGCTTCCTCCTTCCAGCAAGAAAATCAAAAGTTCCTCCCACTCCCATGGCAATGCGCACATGTGGGAGTGATTTTAAATTCTCAGCAATCCACATGTCCTGCTTTGGCGCTCCGTACGCAACAAAAAGAACATGCGCACCTGATTGATTTATCTTTTCGATGATCGGAGACGGATCATCTTTTGGCTTGCCTTCATATGTACCTGCAATAACAAGCTCATGATTTTCCTGTTGAAGATTGAATGCTGCTTTCTCAGCAACACCTCCTCTTCCTCCAAGGAAAAATACCGGATGGTCTCCTTTGAGATTCTTACAAAGCTTTGCAACTGTATCTATCCCTGTAACTCGTGCGGGAATTTTCTGGCCGGTCAATCGGGCCATTATCAAAAGACCAACGCTATCTGGAAGTTTTAGGCTGCTCTGCTGAAGAACATTCTTGAATTGGTTATTCCTACAGGTTTCCACAAGCATCTCGCTGTTAGGCGTTGTGACGTGGTGCTGCTTGCCGGATGAGAGCATCCCATTTAGCGTTCTAAGAGCGTCGTGCCCCGAAAGAGCATCCAATTCTATGCCGAGGAGTTTCACTCGATCTGCCATGACACGTAGTCTGAAACCCCAGAGCTTATTCGTCTATTGCAATCGTGAGGAAAATTACGCAACATTGCGCTAATGAAAGCGTCTCCAGCAAACCAAAAGCTAGGCCTTGTTGTCGCCTTCTTCGTCGGTGTGCTTGCTGCATTGGTTCTTCAGAATACATTTAACCCCTCAGGAAGGATGCCTGCTTCAACGACGATTATCCACACATCCCCTACGGAAGAACAAGGTGAAGTTGCAAGAAGAACAGGAAAATCCGATGATGAATCTACTACTACAAGAAGGCGCAGATCAACTCGTCGTTCAAGAACCACTGAATCTTCTACAAAGGAAGACTCATCAAACCAACCGGATATTGATGATGTAGTAGGAACAAAGTGCAAGAAGAACGTAGACTGCTCTCTGCCAACAACCATCTGTGAAAAGAAGAGGTGTGCTGCTCTGGAGAGCCCTATTGTCTGCACATGCAGCCAGCCTCAGGTTCTCCGGTGTAGTGAGAAAGAGAGCAACAAGGCCAAGTACACATTGTGCGAAAATCGCTGTATATCGAGCAGAAAGGGTGCTGAGTGGAGGTAAGGGATCCTGTATAGTACCCCCATGAATCTACGCTACCTGATCCTGATCTCGCTGATTCTCCTGACGGGATGTTCATCCGAATTTGAACGAGAAGAAGCTCCTGTTCAACCGGCTGAGGAAAGGAGTGAAGATGAAGCAATGACAGCTGGAGATGAAGTGATGGAAGATGAAAACTCTGAACGTCTTTTAGAAACCGGGATGTTAGAGATCGGAAATGCCGATGCTCCGGTCACTCTTCTTGTGTTTACTGAACATCACTGTAAGTACTGCAGAGAGTTCATGCGAGATCAAGTTCCATGGATAAAAGAAGAATATATAGATCCGGGAAATCTAAAATTGCAGATTGTTATCTTCCCCTTAAAGAAATATTTAAAGAGCAAAGATGCCGCAGCAGCTCTTTACTGCGGAAGCGCTCAGGGTAGCGGTCTTTCGCTGCATGATCTTTTGTTTAGAGGAGGGAACTTCGGGCACGAATCGCTTCTGGAGTATGCAAATTCCATTGAGCTAGACACGGAATTATTCGATGAATGTCTGACGGATGAACAAACACAGTTACTTCTCGATGAACAGAAAGTTTGGGCACGGTCACTTGATGTATCTCTCGTCCCAACTTTCTTCCTTAACGGCAAAAAACTTGTCGGGCTTCAGTACGAACCGGACCTTCGTGGGATGATTGAAAATGAGATTGAGTAATTACAGTGCTTTCTCAAACCACTTGGCAATCTTTCCAAGAAAGAGTGCAGCGAATCCCCATAGCAGTGGAAGCCAAATTGGTATTCCTAAAAATGTAGGATTTGTGTACTGCCATGCACCGTGATGAATTATCACAATCTCCATTGTCGGACCAAAGATTGCTCCGAGCACAAACGGAATCGCATCTCTTTTTGGGTTTTTTGATCGGACAAAAACAGCGATTAGCGCAAGAACGAATACTGACAAAACAACTGCATTATTTCTGTAGTAGAGAGAGACCAATGCAACTGTCAAAGCCAGAGCAAGAAACAATACAAGTAGCTTAGTGACAGGAAATGATTCGCGTACCATCACGACAACTATACATTACAGCGTAATTCGTACCAATTTGTGCCTACTCGTTTGCCCTGAGACGATCTTTACCTGTGATTCATCTACTTCAAATTGATTTGCAATGTACTTGATGAGTACAACATTCGCTTTCCCCCCTTCTGCAGGAGCAGCAATATCAATTTTTACACTTTCATCATCCATTACTCCTACTGCTTCTGTATTCGACGCGCCCGGGCGGGCACGTACATAAAAGCTTACTGATTTATTCTGCTGCAATTCATCAACCAGTCTTTCAATCATTTATGTGGATAGTAATCCGACTGCAATAAGAGCAAAGAAAACTCCTGCTCCTTCTCTTATGGTGATCACCTCGCGGAGAATTAGTACTGCAAGGATCAACGTAACAAGCGGATAGAGTGCAGTAAGGGTAGTTACGATGGATACTTTCCCTTTGGACGCGGCATAGAAGAATGAAAAGTGGCCTAGGCCCATCACAATTCCGGTGAGCACCCCCCAGAACATTCCCTGAACATTTGTCTCAGGCTTTACACCAACTGCCAATACAACTATTCCGACTATTAGCGCGCCGAGAAGTTCATAGATGTAAACAGCCTTGGGTTGAATGTGCAGTGAAGCGAGCTTTGCGAAGAACCCCCAGAGGCCCCAGAGAATAATTGTTGCAAATGAGAAAATGATCCACTGATTCATAGCTCAATAATACATTATGAAAGCTGTTCCTTCCGCCATTTTTCTATTTCTGCGTGATGACCCGAGAGAAGCACATCAGGAACCTTCAGATCCCGAAATTCCTCCGGTCTGGTGTAATGAGGATATTCCTTCTTCCTATCAAGTGATGATGAATAACTCTCTTCGGATACAGATTCTTCTTTTCCAAGCACATTGGGGATCTGCCTTGCAACAGCATCCACCAAAACCATTGCTGGTATCTCCCCACCTGTCAGCACGTACTCCCCGATTGATATTTCTTCATCTATCCATCCGCCTTCAATAATCCGCTGATCAATCCCCTCGTAATGACCACATAAAAGGATTAACCATTCATGATCCTGAGAGATTCTTTCAACCTTCTCTTGTTTAAGAACTTCTCCACGTGCAGAAAGGTAGATCTTGTGCGGCTTCGCTCCTTGGCCTCCTTGGACTCCTTGGCCTCTTAGGCCTCCTTGGACTCCTTGGCCTCTTAGGCCTCCTTTCTCAATGGCCTCAATCGCCTCCACCACCACATCTGCCCTCAGAACCATCCCCGCTCCACCCCCATAAGGCTCATCATCTACCTGACGATAGTTGCCGATTCCCCATTCCCTCAGATCATGGAAATTTATGTCCAAAAGCCCATCCTCGCGAGCACGCTGCAGAATGCTCTCCGAAAAGGGGCCTTCAAACATGCCGGGAAATAGAGTGAGAATATCGATTCGCATGTATAGTAAGTATACTTCGATACCTCTCTATGACAGAGCCAATCGTCAATATTTTCACGCCGACTTATCACCCGAAAAAGGAGCACCTTACGGAGGCTATTGAGTCTCTTCTTGCTCAAACCGAGCAGAACTGGACTCTCTTCATTCATGATGACGCTTCGCAGATGGATGTGAAAATGATAGTTAAGCCTTACCTCGGTGATCCTAGGATCAAGTTCTATAAGAGCATTGTGAACCGTGGAATTGGAGGGAACTGGAACGCAACTAAGAAGAATGCGACTGCTCCTTATATTCAATACCTCTTTCAGGATGACACGTGGCACCCGGAATACTTGGAACGCGGGATAAAGATTCTTGAGCACAACCCATCAGTCGGATTTGTATCATTGAATCATACTTATGATGCAGAAGGAGAAGTAAAGACAGCTCCCGCGTACGAAAAGCTACGCCACTTCAAGGAAAAGGAGATCTCTCCGGGGCTCCACAATGGCCGTAAGTTTCTAAGGTGGTGGATGGAGCGTGGATTGCATCCGAATGTTGTTGGTGAACCTCCGTTTGTGATGTTTAGAAGAGAAGTGATGGATAAGGTAGGACCGTTTAGTGAAGACATGCCACAGGGATTGGATGTTGATTACTGGATAAGGATGCTCGCAGTAAGTGACTGGTACTTCGAACCGGAGATTTCCGGATCATTCCGTGTTCATCCTTCAGCGGCGTCTGCGAAGAACTTCGAAGAGGGACTAGGAATATTTGATAGGTTTAGATGCCTTGAGTTACTTACGAAGATCCTTAAAGGAAAGGATAAGCATCTCGCAAAGAAAGCCTTAAAGACTCAGTTTGAACTGATGGCAGTTAAGTTTTTTGAAAAACAAAAGAAGCAAGAAGGAGTGAAGACCAAAGGTGCAGGAAAATTAAAAGGATTTTGTGCAAAACATCCGCTCCTCGTGAGCAAAGCACTGCTAAAAGCGAAGATGCAGGTGAAGAAGTAGCTTCGTCACACTGAGCGGAGTCGAAGTGTGATCATTATCTCTCGACTCCTCTCGAGATGACACCTATTTCTCATTTATTCATTTTCGCAAATGAATAAATATTAATTCAACTGACCAATAACAATTCTTATATAGGCATATTCGCAAATGCCTATATATTCAACCAAAAGAAAATGACTACACAAACTCCTTCATCCACTCACTCACATCAGTAATCGCAACCTCATCAACAAGCTCCCCCTCCTTTTCATTACGAGGAACAAGTCGTTCGTAAAAATCCGGAACGCCTTCAGCTTGGTAAAGGATTCCTGTTGAAACTCTTTCTGATGTATCTACTGCGATTGATCGTGCCTGATCAAAGTCTGATGTATCGTGCCCTTCTTCATTCGCATCGTAACAGTTCTTAATTAGCCACTCGTGTGTCGCGAAGCGATTGTATGTGGGACAAGCTTGGAGGATATCTATGAAAGCAAACCCACGATGCTCGATTGCCGCTTTAAACACTCTCACCATCTGCGGAATATTTCCCGAGAAGCATCTCGCAACAAAAGTTGGCTCAAGCGAGAACACAAAGTCCATTGAATTTAGCGTGCGCTCAGGAATTCCATTAGGTGATGTGTTCATCGGCTGGTCCTGCCATGTAACCGCGCTCGCCTGACCTGTTGTGAGCCCATAATTAGCGTTGTTGTGGAGCACAAATGTCATTGGATAATTTGATCGGATGCCGTGCACGAGATGACCAATGCCCTCAGAGAAACTTGCACCGTCTCCACCGAAAGCAATTATAGGAACATTGCGATTTGCAAGGCATGCACCTGCCGCAGCAGAGATTACTCGACCGTGAAGACCGTGGAACCGGTAACCGAGGAGTTTGTCTGACATGTTTCCGTGGCACCCGACATCAAAACACATGAGAACTTGCCAAGGATGCAGTCCCAACTCAACCAATGCCCGCTTTGCGGCAGTCCAGATGCCGTAATCCCCACAACCATCACACCAGTTGCAGTCCTTCTTGCTGTAGAAGTCCCTCATCTCGGGCCCATCCTGATGTAATGGAATACTCATGCTGATAGAAGTGAGGAAAGTTCATCGACAAAGAACGGTCGTCCGTCGTACTTGAGGATTCTCTGATTGAAATCTAAGCCGCTATCCATCTTGATAATCATTCCAAGCTGCCCCTGTTGATTGCACTCAACTAATATCGTCTTTTTAGCTTTAGCAGATAGCTCCTTGAGCTTCTCAGTCTTCATCGGCCACAGATATTTGTAATGCAAGTAACCGATTCCCTTTTCCCCTTTCCCATTTCCCTTGATCGAATCAAGAATAACGCCTTTATTACTTCCCCAACTTACGATCAACGTTTCAGGATTCTGGTCTCCAAATAGTTCCGGCTCCGGAATGCGATTCTTCAGTGCTTCCATCTTCTTCATTCGTTTATCCACCTGCTCGATCGTGTTTTCAGATGTCTCATCAAACGATCCATCTCTACCGTGCTCGTACCCCTGCGTACAGAATGTCTCCGCTTCTGCTCCGGGGAGCCACCGTGGGCTGACTCCATCTTTTGCATTTGGATCATAACGATCTTCTCCCTTTAGCTTCTTAAGTTCAGCTGTTTCTGTGACTAGTTTTCCGCGACGAATTTCAGATTTTGATTGATCGTACTGCGGCTGTGTCCACAGAGCCTCTGCCACCTGCTTATCTGTCATCACAATTACAGGGGTCTGGAATTCATCAGCGTAGTTAAATGCCTCCGGCATCAGACTGAAACAGTCTTCCGCATCACTTACTCGAACAACAAGTCTTGCAAACTCACCATGAGCAGATCCTACAGCTAAGAGAAGATCTCCCTGTGCAGTCCACGTCGGCT
>CAYUBO010000012.1:0-274 GCA_964443095.1 uncultured Candidatus Peribacteria bacterium
CGCCACTCCGGCAACATAGAAACCGATACAAAGAATAATCAATGATTGAGGGATTCACCCGTCCGTAGCCCGAAGGGCGAAGGAGGGCCGCCACTCCGGCAACGGGGTAATCCTACCGCTATTTTGCTGCCATCGGAAGCCTGTCCGATGTACACTGCAATACAGACATGAAGGATTACGAACGATTTATCTTCGATTCATACTCATTTGACCGAGAGAGCCGAAAAATCGAGCTCAAATACGGATTAGATGACGATATCTTATTTACTGAGAC
>CAYUBO010000012.1:284-3298 GCA_964443095.1 uncultured Candidatus Peribacteria bacterium
GATCGAACTTCCGGAGGGGATTCAGGATGAAATTGATGAGGAGGCATTGGATAGAGCCCTCTTCAACCTTCATTTGATTGGAGGCGTGAGCTACTACAAAACATGCATCCCCAAGAAGATGGAGATCCTATCCGGAACTCTCACAAAGAAGCAGGCTGAATTCTGGAACACGGTTTATGAAAACGGACTCGGAGAATTCTTTTACAGAAATGAGATTGATTATAGGGGTTTGATTGATTTTCCTGCTGAAGAAAAGAAGTCACCTAAACTAAAGAAAGGAAAAGATACGAACCGACGGATTCTTGTTCCAATCGGTGGAGGAAAAGATTCAGTCGTAACGATTGAACTTTTCAAGCGACTTGGTCACAACTGCACACTGTTTCGAATGGGAGATCATCCTCTGATAAATAAAGCAGCTAAAGTGAGCGGACTCCCATGCATAACCGTTAAAAGAAAACTATCAGGAGAATTGTTTGATTTGAATGAGGGAGGCGCACTCAACGGACATATCCCGATCTCAGCTTACCTCTCATGGCTCTCGGTCGTTTCAAGTATCCTTTATGGATTTAACGCGATTGCGATGAGTAACGAGAAGAGCGCCAATGAGGGAAACACCGAATATCTTGGAAAGGTCATCAACCATCAATGGAGCAAGAGCCTGGAGTTCGAAAAACTCTTTCAGGAATATCTTTCTAACTTTGTCACAAAAGATATTGATTACTTCAGTGCACTTCGCCCATTAACTGAATTGCAGATCGTAAAGTTATACAGTTTATTCCCGCAATACTTCCCATGCACTACAAGCTGCAACAAGAACTGGAGAATCGTCGAAGAGAAACCGAAGCAGCGTTGGTGCTGTGAGTGCCCCAAGTGTGCATTTGCATTCAGTATACTCAGTGCATTCCTATCGAAAGAGATATTGATGGATATGTTTGGGAAAAATCTATTTGAGGAAGAAAATCTGACAGACACTTTCAACCAACTTCTAGGAATAAGTGGGGTGAAACCTTTTGAGTGCGTTGGAACAAAAGAAGAAACCACTGCTGCATTTATTCTCGCATATCAAAGAGGTGATATGAACGACACTATCATAATGGAATACTTTTCCAGGAAAGTGCTGCCTTCAATTGATAATCAAGAAAAGATCATTAATGATTCGCTTAATCCAAGCGATGAGCATGCGATCCCTCCTGATTATTAAAACTCTTCTACAAGCTAACAGCTAAAAGCTACAAGCTAATCCATGCACATTAAAGATCTTAACGAAAAGGCTGTATGCATCTTAGGCTTCGGACGTGAAGGACAAGCAACTGCACGTGCATTAAAAAAGTTTGCACCGGATGCGAGTATCACTGTAGCGGATCAGAATGTGGAGATTGAAATCGAAGATGGTGATTACGAGATCCAACTCGGTGACTCATGGCTTAATGATCTGAAATCATTTGATGTAATTATTAAGTCACCTGGGATTCCACCACTCCCTGAGCTTGATGCTGTTTCTAAGAAAGTTACTAACTCAACACAGATCTTTCTGGATACGATTTCTGACTCAGGATCTCTTGTCATCGGGATAACCGGATCTAAAGGAAAAAGTACAACTGCGAGCCTGATATATGAGATTCTGAAGGAAGACGGCAGAGACGCATATCTCGTAGGAAACATAGGATCTCCCACTCTTGATTACCTTGATAAGGTAAGACCGAACACAATTTTTGTTCAAGAAATGAGTAGTTTTCAACTGATGAATCTCACTGTCAGCCCCCCGATTGCGGTTGTGACGAGCTTTTTTCCTGAACATCTGGATTACCACGGAACGATTGATAAATACAAGGAAGCAAAAACGCACATCACCAAGTATCAAGGAAAGAATGATGTTGTATTTTTTGATGCCCTGTCACCACAGGCAGACGAGATAGCAAGTTGCGGCAAAGGCAAAAAAGTTCCATTCGGAGCAGAAGACGCACCGGTTGACATAGAAAAGACACAGCTGCTCGGCACGCATAATTTACGTAACATCGCAGCTGCCGTAATGGTTGCCCGACATCTTGGAATAAGTGACCAAACAATTCTTGCTGCAATTCCTAGATTCGAAGGACTCCCCCACCGTCTCCAGCACCTTGGAGTTCACCATGGAATCTCTTGGGTTGATGATGCAATCTCCACAACACCTGAATCAGCAATTGCTGCTATTGAATCACTCGGTGACCATGTCGGCTCGATTATTCTTGGAGGACAGGATCGCTCCGCAGAATACAGTGAACTTGGAAATGTGATTTTAAACTCAAACATCAAGCACGTGATCTTGTTCCCGGAAAGTGGAAAGCGGATCAGGGAATCGATCGAAACTGCAGGTGCATCCGTATCTTTTGATGAAGCACTTTCAATGGAAGCAGCTGTTGCAAGCGCAAAAGAAAAAACACCTCAGGGAACCATCTGTCTTCTCTCAACGGCATCTCCAAGCTACAACATGTTTAAAAACTACGAAGATAAAGGAGGACATTTTGAGAGGTGCATCCTTGAATAAAGAATCCAAGGAATCCTACGATTCCAACGATAAGGAGTAAAAAGGATAGTACAACCATCCTCTAGTATCCTTATCTTCGGATTCTTTGGATTCTTAGGAATCTTCTAATGACCCGTCTCCAACTTTTACCTTCGCGTGTCTCACAATCTTTCCATTGAGCTCGTACCCTTCTTCAACAACTTCAGTGATGACGTCCTTCTCTCCTGGTCCTGCCTGAAGTACATCATGTCTCTCGGAATCAACGATCTCCCCCAAGGATTCAAATTTCTTCAATCCAACCTGTACCAATTCATCGATGAATCCCTTTTCGACTGCCTGAAGTCCTCTAACCCATTCGTGATCTGCAAGATCTTCAGGCAAGTGCGAAAAAGCTCTCTGGAAGTTATCAATGGTTGGAAGAAGTCTCAGGATGAATGCTTCCGCTGCGAACTTTCGCATATCGTCCCCTTCTCTCTTCATGCGATCTTTCGCATTTTGAAGGTCTGCTTGT
>CAYUBO010000012.1:3308-14240 GCA_964443095.1 uncultured Candidatus Peribacteria bacterium
TGCAATATCCTTGAGAGTATCAAGCTCTTGTAGCAGCTTCTCAACATCCAATTCCTGATCGTCAGATTTCTTTGAGCTGGTCATCGAGGGATATGGTAGAGCGAAACTCGCACATTCCTCAAGGACGTGGTATGGTTTTTATGACCATGTTGGTTGGTATCGTCTTTGTAATTGTCGGGTTTATCTTCCTGATTAAAGGAGCCGATTGGCTCGTAGAAGGATCTTCTTCCATCGCACGCCGATTGGGTGTTTCCGATTTAGTAATTGGACTGACAGTAGTTTCATTTGGGACATCTGCTCCGGAGCTTTTGGTGAACATAGTGGCCAGCATACAAAACAGCGCAGATATCGCCATTGGAGACATTGTTGGAAGTAATATCGCAAATACATGCCTCATGCTGGGGATCGTAGCAGTTATCACTCCTCTGGCAGTTCAGCGAAGCACAGTTCGTAAAGAGATCCCATTTGGGCTTCTGGCAGCCTTTGTGCTGTTTATTATGGCAAACGACAGGTTGGTGAATCAGTACCCATTCTCAGAACTTAGCCGCGCAGACGGATTGGCATTTCTTGGATTTTTCATAATCTTCCTCTACTACACATATTCAATCAGCAAGCACGGACCTAACCACAAGAAGTATACGAAGCCGACTCGCCCTCTATGGCTCGCATGGACTCTTGTGCTAATCGGTCTGCTTGGTCTAACTGCAGGAGGGCACATTTGTGTGGATGGTGCTCAAATGGTTGCAACTGATCTCGGTATCAGCGAAGCACTTGTTGGTCTGACAATTGTTGCACTTGGAACTTCTCTACCAGAACTTGCAGCTTCGTTAGTTGCTGCCCTGAAGGGAAGGACTGATATCGCAGTCGGAAACGTTGTAGGAAGTAACGTCTTCAATATTTTCTGGATTCTCGGCATCAGCGCAATTATCAATCCGCTCCCATTCAAACCTGCACTAAATGTTGATCTAATGGTAGTGATCGTTACCACTCTTATCCTATTCGTTATTATCCACAACGGTCGTCTGCATCACCGAATGCTTCTGTGGTGGAAACAGGAAAAAGATTACCGTCTCGCACGATGGGAAGGTGTGATACTGCTTCTGTGTTACGTAACATACATCGGGTTCATTATCTGGCGGGACCTTACCGGAGGTATGGTACACGTATAGAACGAATGGCAAATTGCAAATTGTAAATGGAAAATTTTCCATTTTAATTCAATTATTCATTTGCCATTTACCATTTTCCATTTGCAATTCTTTTCAGAGCTCCACACACGGAATTATTGGATCCGCAACGCACCCCTCGTCCGGAGGATCTCCTCTCCATGGACATGTTTTTGAGTAGATGCACGCATCATCTGTCATCATGCTTAACTGATCTTTGATGGTCTCATTGTCAGATCCGTACGTAAGCAAGATCTGATCCATGTCCTCAAAAACGTAATCAGGATCAAATGGCATCTCCTGCTCATTGATGAACATTCTCCAATGCTTCGGTCCGTTCTCGCAGTAGCGTGTTCCCGTATCAAGCAAGAAGCAATCTGCGGTAATTCCAAAACTGATTGACTCAAAGAAGCTCCTTATCGGGATCCCCGGCTTGTGTCGATGGATAACATGTCCAACCCCATCATGCAGATGAAGATATTCATCATTCCTTTCTTGATTTTCATCGTGAGAATGTTCATTCCACGAATTACCGGACATGTACTTCTCATCAGAGAAATCAATATGCCTACCGTCTATCCACACTGCAAAATCTGCATGCGTGTGATTTGGATCAGGATTCGGAACGTACTCGTGCTGGCATGCAGACACGAGTACGCTCGCTATAATTACGATAGGGATTACTCTCATATAAACAATTACTACTCCGCTGCTGGTGCAGATGTACCAGCATCTTCGCTAGGTGCTGATGATGTTGCAGCCGGTGGTTCTTCTGCTGATGCTGATGATGCCGGTGCCGGTGGATCCTCAGCTGGTGGTTCTTCTGCCGGAGGCTCTTCTGCCGGAGGCTCTTCCGCAGGTGGTTCCTCGGCTGGTGGTTCTTCTGCCGGAGGCTCTTCCGCAGGTGGTTCTTCGGCTGGTGGCTCCTCAGCGGGAGGCTCCTCTGCAGGCGGCTCTTCTGCTGGTGGTTCCTCCTGAACTGTTCCATCGTCCGCTGGCTCATCTTTCTCAACATCAGTTGAAACCGTAAACGTGCAGGCGCTAAGTAGCGCAATACACATTGCAGAGCTAAATATAAGTTTAAAGTACTTCATGTGAGTAATTGGTAAGAGATGAACAGCACTATCCTAACCAGAGGGGTTTTTAGATGCAACGCCAATAACAGATAGGCAGTTATAGGAATTTTGATACTATTATGCTCTAGGAAGGAAAATTCCATAAAGTAGATAATTGACAATAAAACCATTTTTTGTGATCATATTCTGCTACCTCTTTTCGTTTCTCCATGAGTACTCTTGGAGTTTCTTGAGGTGGGATTGCTCTTTGACATCATTGCAATTGACTATTTTTTCTATCGACGCTGGCGCTTTGTATGTGTGCGCATGTGTAGGGCGCCAGTGTCTTTGGAATCTGTCTGAAATGTAGTAAGGCAGAGCACTCTATTGATACTCAACTAAGACAGCAGGAGAAAAAATGCTGGAAATGTTGAGTGAGAGACAAACGGGACTGTTAGCTAGAGTCCTGTGAGTGCAAAAGACCGACTGGTGGCAAAAATTCGAACTCTAACTAAGGACGTCACGATGAGAGAGAAACTTTTTCGTTACGGAGTGGTCGGCTGCGGGGGAATCTCTGCATCCCACATTTTGGGACTTAACGAGCATGGCGGAGAGCTCGTGGCCGTCTGCGACGTACCCGATAATGTCGCTGCCTTGAAGGACCAACACGGAACCGGCGACCGAACGTACGGTGACGTAGACGCGTTCTTCGATGCTGAAGGAAAACTGGGCGGTGACCAGAGACTGAACCTCGTCGTCAACTGCACGCCAAACCATCTGCACAAGAAGGTCGCGAAAGGCGCGATCGCACTTGGAATGAACGTTGACGAGGAAAAGCCCATGGCCACGACGGAAGGTGACGCGGTGGAAATGAACGAGGCAGCCAAGGACAAAAAGGTCTTCCTCGGCGTTGCTCACCCGTACCGACTTCGTCCGTTGACTGCCTTCTCGGCGTGGATGATCCGACAAGGCATTCTTGGGGAACTGTGCTACGACCTCGTCCGCTACGTCCAAGACTGGCGGGAGTTGTTCGAGAACTGGCGCGACAACCCCGAAGTCAACGGCCCGTGGGGAGTCCTTGGCGACACCGCCACTCACGGCTTTGACCTGCACACGTACCTCACCGGTGATCCCTTGGCCGAAGTTAGCTGCCAACTCCGGTACGACCTCGGTCGTCAGACTGACGATTACTCGGCCGTCATGGGTCGGACCGTGGGCGGCATGACGTCGACCTTGGAATCTACCCAGACAACCAACGGTCACGAGAACCTCCAGTGGTATCAAGTGACGGGCAAGAGGGGTAGCCTGACGTACGATTCGCGAATCCCCGGACAGCTCATCTGGAGCCACGACGGGAGGACCGAAACCCTCTTCGACAATCCGGGCACCCTCATCAAACGGTTCCCGAGTTCGGAGGCGTTCGTCAACCAGCACTTCATCGGTCCGGGTGGCCACCGCAACGGAGATTTCCTGAGCGCTTGGTCCCTGTACTGCTGGGAAGTGGCCCGCAATGTCCAGCTCCAGATGGCCGGCAAGTTCGATCCGAATGTGCCTGTTATCTGCGCCAACGGCGACGTCGGCGTGGCTGGCGTCCGGTTTGCCGACGGGTGCTACAAGAGCCACAAGCAGAACGGAGTTTATGTCGCGTTGGCGACGTGATGCTTGCGACTCCAGGCCTTACCTCTTCGGTCGGTCAATTGCAAAATAAAGCTCAAACGTCCGCACGTGGCGGACCGATGAGCGTCGAAGACGAGATAAAGCCTGGTGCCGTACGGTATCCGGGCTTTTCTCTAATTTTAGCTATTTCTAGGGCTCCAGAGCACATTGTCACTTTCTAATTTTTGGATTATAATAATAGTATCAATAACATGTCCACACCAGAAGCGAACACAGATTCCACAGGAGCACTCCCCTCTCAGGGGGAATTCTTCGTGCCGCCTTCACAACCCAAAAGTAAAACCCGAGAAGTTGGGCTCGATAATGTGCTAGTTGTAATGGGAAATAATGAAGAAGTAGGAGATGTTCCGCACTATCTGCGAACAGGCGGATTTGATGAGTCCGGCGTTAGCGTCGAAACAATTTCACCTGAAGGAGACGCTGTCGCTCAAACAAGATCACGCCTTGAATCCCTTCTTGCAGAAAACCGAGCTGTCGCAGTTGTCATGGATTGCGCATCTGCATATCAGAGAGGAGTACTCCAAGAAGTTCTGGATGTTGTAGAGCAGACAGGAAAACCTGTACGTAGATTTGTTGTCACACAAGGGCACACACACGGTGATGTGAAACGTATGCAAAAACAATATGGACCAGAAGCATATGACGAAGATGGAAAATCAACTCGCTCCTGCAGACATATTCGCGGATCCGAAGGTGGTCACTACAGTCCACTGCAAACACTCTGGAGATCTTTTAGAAGAATGGATAGAGGATCTTTCTAATAAACCTCAGACCGATAACACTCTTCTCAATAGAGCGTCTCAGGACGATCCGGCGAACCCGCCCGACCTGAACGACTCCCTAAATTAGTAAACAGATTTTCTATAACACTCTTCACAGAACAATGTCTCAGGTCGTTCGGGCGGGTAACTTGTGAGTGTTGGTTTATTGCATTTCGCACATGTTCTCTCCCAGAGCTTGTACGAATTTTTAAATGTGAAGCGATCGAAGTGCCTCTGCAACGGATGACGGCGAGCAATTGGAAGCTGATGAGTTCTATAGAATTCCAATTCCTGTTTCGTCAATTTGTAAGGCTTTCCTGTGAACTCACACTTTATAGCCCAATTGAGAACATCATCCGGAACATCGTTCATGTCATCCGGAAGTTTAGAAGCAGGAATTGTCTTGTCAGCTTCCACAGGAGCTTCATACATATTCCATTTCCACCCCTGCTTTTTCGCATCATCCTGAGAAAGTGGAAATAACTCCTGTGCATCTGTTTCGTTGTATCCAAAGGGAGAGAGCTCTGAAGGGAAGTATTGACCCCATTCTCCTGTCTTCTGCATATGATCTATAATTTTTGTAATCAATTCTTCGTACTCCTCTGCTGAATATTGTTTATTCAATACGCAATGATCCTTTCTTCGAAGACCAATACATCCGAATAGATTTGAACATCCGCGTGTACAGTACATGGAATACATCGCATCGCTGCATTGCTGCCCAACGAAGTAACTGAATAGTATGCGCTGAGCATGTGCACCTACTACTACTCCGTCATAACAAAGCTCAGTCCCGTCAGACCCCCAAATGTGTATGTTCATTGAATCTTTGAGTCCACCCGTACATCTAGTCAAATACCTACAATCTTGTAAATCTTTTGAATCAAAACAATAATGAGAATCTTTTGAATTACTAAGGTTATCTCCTGAACAATTTATATTTTGAGTACCGCGTACAGCTCTAACAGGTTGAGCTTCAAATAGTTCATAAGACTTCTTCTTCATTTTCTGCATTTCACTTTGCTTGCAGGAAGAAAATGACCTCATAAATTCTTCATATTCCTCTTTTGTCTTCTGCTCATTAAAGATGCAATAACGCTTCTGATGCATATTGCAACATCCAAAACACTGCTTACATCCGTTACAGTCACGAAGGAACCAACTATCCGAACAATTAGTTGAAAACTGACAATATCGTAATCCATAGCATTTTCTGCAGTGGACACACTCATAACAAAGTTCACTTTCAAAAACGCTCAGAATATCCATGCAGTCACGATCAAATTCAACACCCTTTCCGTAGTAACAATTCTCCGCTTCTTCTGCATCGGTAATAAGATAACAATTCTTAAGCTTCCAGTTATTATTAGTAAAGTCACTGTTAATGTTGTAATCCTTAATAACTGAAAGTGCCAATTGTGGAACTGTATTTAAGAGTTCATGAAACTGCTCAAAGAATGGTCTATTGAAATCAAACTCCTTTCCGTAAGAGAGTGGATCCCACTTATCGGAATACCACACATCGCAATCGTAAACTGTGACTGGGGCATTCGGTTTGTACATGGATACAATCTCTTTCCCGGAAAAATCACATTTTCTCTTATAGAGATGCTGCTCATTATGAAAACAAAGTCTTCTCTTGAGACGGCATTCAAAACACATCGTAGGTGGAGGCAGTTCAAACTTCTTCCCTCCAATTTCCGGAGATAGCTTTTTTAGGAGAGCCAGATCTGCATCTGTTACCTCAAAGGGTATTCCACAGGTTGTACAGCTTTGTGGCATATCAGGCCTATATTACAGGACAACTGATGATTCGGAAAAACAAGGATAAGCGCTTTATAAAGCCATTTGCAGTGCTAAGCTCAAAGAGCAATGACAATGTTTGATGGTCTAAAGCGTTACTTTCTAGCTCCTGCGAGAACCAGGGAAGTGGCAGATCAACCACCACTTACTGATTTGTACCAGATGATGTGGCGAAGGCTTGTTTTTGATACATCACAAATGGGTGAGTTCACTGAACCGCGAGTGAGGGAAGCCATGTTGAAATATCCCCGTCACCAATTTGTGCCACCATGCAATAGGTTTGATGTTGCAAACTTCGATCGACCATTTCCTATCGGATGTGACCAGACTATTTCTCGCCCAAGAGTTGTAAAGCTGATGATGGAAAAACTGGGACCACAACCGGGCGAACACGCACTTGATGTTGGTACAGGTTCAGGATGGCAAGCTGCAGTCTTAAGTGATCTCGTTGGAAAAGAAGGAACTGTTACCACAATCGAACCGCACATAGAACTTCTCGAAGATGCACAAGAAAGATTTGCAAACTTGGGAATTGAGAACGTTCGATTTGTATTGGGCAATGCTCTGGATCCGGATAATCTTGATGGAGAATATAATTTGGTTGCTTCTGCAGCAGGCAGTGATTCTGTGCCACAACTTTGGATCGATCATCTTGCTGTTGGAGGAAGACTCACTCATCCGATCCTGAACACGAGCACTATCCGATGTCTTCATAGAGTGTCTCCGGATGAATTAAATGAGAGTGCAATCTTTGGATACAACTTCGTGCGGCTTATCGAAAACGAATAATCTGGTAAGATAACTCACCGATGAGGATCTTATTGCTATCGTCTCTGCTATTCCTCCTTGGGATTCAATCCGTGGAAGCACGACCATCTCTCCGTTCTATACGAGATGGAGCCGAAAGGTATCAAGAGGAGGAAGCTGGCTGGAGAATGCAATTCTTTAAAAATGCCGACTCAGGACTTCGATTTGCATATCCGGAATCCTGGAATCCACCAATCTCAGAAAAAGGTACTGCTACTGACGGATCTACGTACGAATTATTCCGTCTAATACCACACGATCAGGGTCTTGGGAAAAATCCAAATTACATACTTGAGCTCTCCGTACTTATCTGGAAAACAGGGCAATCTTTAACTCAGGATGAACTGGATAGCTTTGCAAGAAAAGAATCACCTCCACGTTTCCAGGAATTTGAGATCCGAAATGCAGAGAAAACACAGGTTGCAAGTTTCCCTGCTCACAAATATCGACTCTCATCGATGACAGGAGAACGTGAGGAAATCTGGTTTTCTACTCAAGGATACGTTTACACAATTGGCTACCGATCACTTGAAGATTTCTTTATGAGTGATTACATGTTTTTAGAAAATGCAATTGCATCCGTACAAGTTGATCCTGTTGAAATGCCACAAATAGTTATCCCAGAAGATGATGATACTAGTGATTTCTTGTTTGATGATGTGCCATCTTTACATCCGTATGCTCCGGCAATCGAGTGGGCAAAGGAAACAGGGGTTGTAGGAGGATATCCGGATGGGACCTTTCAACCGGATAAGACTGTGAATCGTGCTGAGTTTTTGAAAATAGCCTTGAGTGCAGCAGATATCGATACATCCGGATCCCCTGCTCCCGATTTTCCAGATACAAATCCTTCTGCATGGTACGCGCCATTTATTTCGATCGGAAAAATGATGGGAATCGTTCAGGGCTATCCTGATGGATACTTCCGTCCTGAGCAGACTGTCAAAGTTGCAGAAGCTCTCAAGATGGCACTGATCACCTTCAATGTTGAGATGATGGATATCGTAAGTGAGCCGTGGTATCAGCGATATCTGGATTACGCTCTGATGAATAATATCCTGTTTGATGATGAAATGGATCATGCAGCAGGGATGGCTAGGAAGGACGTTGTGTGGATTGTGTGGAAGTTATCACAGACTTAATAGATGGTGCCACGGGCTGGGATCGAACCAGCGACCTCGGGCTTATGAGTCCCGCGCTCTAACCGACTGAGCTACCGTGGCAAGTTTACCGTATTAAAAGATAACAGAATGTGGAGTGAATGAGCTACTTGTCCCGCCGAAGCTCTGCGTAGGCGGACCGTGGCTTCCAAAGAATTATGAAGCAGGAGATAAACTATGAGAAGGAGATTTTTAGGCATTTTGATCTACTCAAACAACCCATGCTCACTGGCTTTTATAAGCGCAAACATCGCGTGCTGCACATAATCTACCCTTTGCTTGTTGCTCGTGACTGATCTCTTTACACCCCCAATCGCGCGATGCGGTTTATCCAGATAGAACGAATTCTCATCTGTGTACTGTGTGAGTAGTATGTATCGGATGCTTTTCTCGAGAGAATCTGTGTACTTTCTAATGTGCTCCTCATCTCCGGCAAGCTTCGCCACAGCATAGGCATCACCAACGCTCTCTGCGTAAGCAAGTCCTCGTGTGTTTGGTTTTCCTTTCGGATAGCCTCCAATGTAATCATCGTACTCATGATCCAGAATTTGATATCCGTCTATCAGCCAATCATTCATCTCGAATACAAAATCAGCTAGCTCCTCATTCTTCGTGTCTTTATACAAAGGAAGATATGTCTGCGTGTGCCATGGAACGAAAGCTGTGTTCTTGTTTCCTCTCCAGTACTCACGGTAGTACGGGAAAGCTTTCTCAACTGATTCTTTGTACCTCTCTTCACCTGTCTTCTCATAGAGCTTCATGAGCGAGTACATCGCCTCACCGGGATAGTAATCCATTCCCGAAGTACTGTCTGAATCGAAGTAAGTGAAGTATGACCCGTCTTCCTGCTGCTGGTTCAGAATTCCATTCGCTACCAACTTGATCCAATTCTCGGCATCCGGATACTCATCAAACTCCAAGAGTGCAAAAATCAGGAATGCATTAAAGGCCAGCTTATTTTTGTCATTAATGGAAAAGTAGCAGTAATCATCCTTTTTTACTGCATGAGAAAGATAATAATCCAATGAAGTTTTTATATAAGGATCCATTCCCTCATCCCCAATCCTGTTTGCCAGAGCAGCTGCAGCCCATACCGTAGCCATTTGTCTCACATGATTGTTGTCATCTGAGTATTTGTCTGAACTCGGGCTGTACTGATACTCCATCAGGCCAGTTTCTTTATTCACATTCTGCTTAAACCAATTCGCCACCAGTGCGATTCTTTCATCAAGGAACTCCGGCGTTATGTCATCAATCTCCAGAGTCGTGTTGTACCTGTAGAGTTCTTTGGTATTCCTGTCACGATCTCCTGTGAATGCAAATGTGTCGAATCTCAAAATTCTTACATCAGGATCTTCGAAACACTTCTCATCAAGATCCGCATTCTTGCACAGCCTCTTAATTGTATTCCCTCCAGAATAATTCCAAATGATAGGAACAGATTCATTATAGAAAGCTCTATTCTCTCCCTTCTCAATCTCTAATCCATGAATACCTCGTTCGAATTTGCTCTTAAGTTCATCAATCGTTTTTCCTTCTATTGAAGTTTCGTTGTAATAGAAATTGATAATAACTGACGTGCCTTCTACCTCTTCTTCATTTAGAACTCCTCCAAAACGGTCGTCATTAATACATTGCGCAATCGCATTAACTAGATCTTCCTCGGTGCGCCCAAGTCTACTCTTGTAAGATGTTACTCCTTTTGAACATCGTATTTTATTATCTACAAGAAGCGTTACATGCACCTTGTTGTAATCTTTAATCTCCGGAACTCGTGAAGGAGAAATAAACTCTCTCTCAAAAAATTTATCTAAAGCTGCATACGCATGAGCAATAAGCGCCTTTTTGTCTCTATCTGATATAGATAGCTGGAACTTTATTTCAGGCTTTTGCTTAACCTCTTCCTCCTTCGAAATTCTGTTATCTGATACCGTAACTGCCACAACCGCAACAATCACAAATATAATCAGAACTGCCGGGAGATTTCTTTGGAACCATCCCATGGGGGAGTAGTGTAGCAGCGAAATAGTTAACAGTGTAATAGTATAGCTGTATAGCAGGACCTATTTTATTAAGAACCCTGTTACACTGCTACACTGCTATCCTGCTACACTTTTTGTATGATCATCTTATGTCTCCACGGATGGGGCGGTTCAAGCGATTCCTTCGCAGATCTCCGCGAATCTCTTAAAGAATCTGATATTAAGATTCTCTCTCCGGATCTGCCGGGGTTTGGTGATGAGCCCGAACCAAAGGAGCCATGGACAGTGGATAATTACGCTGATTGGGTAGCTGATTACATCAACAAAAAGATTGATGGCCCCTACATGCTTCTAGCCCATTCTCACGGAGGAAGAATAGCCATCAAGCTCTGTACATCCCGACTCCCTACTCCCTACTCCCCACTCCCCAATCATCTCTTCCTTTGTGCATCCGCTGGCATCCGACATCCAAAGCACATCAAACGGATCGTGGGGCTCACCATAGCAAAAACAGGTAAGTT
>CAYUBO010000012.1:14250-15991 GCA_964443095.1 uncultured Candidatus Peribacteria bacterium
ATTATTACAGCCTCTCGGTAAGAAATTCCTCTACAAACTTGTCCGTGTACATGATTATGAAAAGGCATCGGATCTTATGAAGAAGACATTGCAGAAAGTAACCGCGGAAGATCTTAGACCCCTATTAAATAAGATTGACACCCCCACTGATCTTTTCTGGGGCACGGAAGACACGATGACTCCGTACAAAGATGCCCTGATCATGGAAAGAGAAATAAATGGAAGTACGCTACACACGTTTAAAGGCGTGCGTCACAAAGTGCAGAAAGAACGACCGGATGAGATTGCGGAGGTTATTCGGAAACTGGTGGTTTAGCTTCTTCTGGCTCCCTCTTATAAACCATAATAGTCATATCATCTGCCTGCTCGTCTGTTCCCGTGAAATCACGCACATCCTCACGAATTCTTTGTGCTAAAGCATCCAGTGAAAGCGTTCCACCTTCGTCACTAATTATTTTCTCAATCCGACCGGTTTTTTGGTATTGCAATCCATCACTATTCACCGCTTCTGATATTCCATCAGTTGCAATTACTACAATTTCACCTGGTTCCAAATCTAGAGAATCGAAATCGAATTCATAACCATCAACTACACCAATGCACATTTCATTTTTCTTATGCTCGGTCACTGTTCCATCCGGTGCACGCCTGTATGGATACGGATGTCCTGCATTCATTATTCCTATTTGACCAGGTTGTGCTGGATTCATAACAGTCATAACACATGGCAAAGGTCCCGTTCTATCGCTAATTGCTTCTGTTCGATCATTAATTTGAGCCATTGCTTGTGGCAAATTACTTGCACCGGCCAATCTGTAATCAATCACTTCACTTAACTGCGCCATTCTAATAACAGCTTGTATTCCGTGCCCCATTGTATCTGCTACGTAAACTACTTGCCTTCCGTCAGGCAACTGATAATAACTATAAAAGTCTCCACCACCGACTTCATCAGCAGGATCCCACAGAACCGCTGTGTTTATTTCTCCAATCCTTTCCGGAGGCTTTGCCATAAGAGCTCTCTGAACTTCCCTAGCTTGTGCATCCAGAAGCCTTCTTTTTTCTGCCGCCTCTGCGAATTTACGGTTGTCGATTGTTGTACCTGCAGGAACAGCAACTGCTGCCAATGCTGCTAGATCTTCGTTATCAAATTCATCTCCCGGTTTCCTAGTATCCAAATATAAAACACCGATAGATTTTCCCTGCGAATCAATCAGCGGAGCAACACACGCAGATTGGATTCCAGCCTTTGCCATACTAGCGGTAGCAGCAACTCCGGGACCGATTAGGAGTGCCTGTTGCTTTTCCATTGCATCCCTTACAGTGCTCTGGCTTATATCAAAAGAATCGTCATCTGACTCCTCTTCTCTATTTTGTGCATGTCGAACTTCGAGCTTTCCATCATGCTCAAGAATAATACATCCGCGCTCAGCCTTTTCAATCATCTCAAATACATGCTGCATCAGCTCCTCCGGTCCTCCTCCTTGACCAAGCGCTTGCATCACCTTCTCAATAGCAGTTAATCTCTGGCGAAGTCGTGCTGCATCCTCAGCAACCTCACGAACCAGAAGTCTGGACTTCACTTGTGATCCAACAGGAGTATCGACAATTTCTGCCTTGCTTGCTGATGCACTATCCGTAGCTCTTTTAGCTAGCTCTCTTGTCTCTTCAACGACAAAGCGAAGTGCAGTATCAACATTAAGCGTTAATACATCTCCATTCCCAATAAGAGCCTGTTCGT
>CAYUBO010000013.1:0-15705 GCA_964443095.1 uncultured Candidatus Peribacteria bacterium
TCTTCTGGCTCTTTAACATCACGGAATGCATTCGTCAGCATGATTCGACATGCTATTTGCCTCTCAACAGGTTCGATGGAAATCCCGTAGAGACCGAGTCTACGCATGATCGTTGTTACTATTCCGATTATTGCTTCTTGATCCCTCCGCACAGCTATCTTATACATTTCATCAGGATTTAAGCGATAGTATTCTTGCGCTGCCATGCGGAACTTATGTAGAAGCTCATCAACAGGAGGAAACTCTTCTGGCGCATACTTTTCGCTCATGGCGGGTAAGTATCGAGTATACTGACCGATAAGTGCAAGAATTACAGTTTCCAATGAAGTCGGCGTTCCTTGCTATTCCGCTTGAGAATCAGGCAAAGTGGCAATTTCAGGCATTGCAAGAGGAACTCAAGTCGTATGAAGACATCTTCAGATTCCAGAATCCCCAGTCTCCTCATTTAACTCTTCACTTCTGGGCAGAACTTATGCAGATCGAATGGGATCCGATAATTAAAAAGGCGCAGGACATCGCTACTTCTTCAAATCCATTTTCATTAAAAGTAACTCATGCGGGAACTTTTGGATCAAGAGGAGAAGATCGTGTTCTGAATCTTAGACTTGCGTTCAGTGAAGAACTCGCACGAATCAAAAAGGCATGCCCGTGGCCGGACGGAAAAGAGTTTAAACCGCACATCACCCTTGCTCGCATGCGCCATCCGCAGAAATTCCAAGTTCACAAAAAGAAGATCATGAAGCTTCTGGATAATTGTGAATTTGAAATACCAATTGATAGGCTTCGATTGTATGCGGAAATAGATGGCAGGAAGCAGACACCACTTCAGGATTTTGAGATTTAAAGTTTATATTCAGAAGTTTTTAGCTATTTGAATCATTGTATTGCGATCTTTCTTATCCAAGTAATTGCGCAGATACTTGAATAGTTATCAGTCTTCCAAAAAGAAATTATATTAGAAATGATGATTCTAAAAGCTATTCGTTGATTATTCCTCTTTCCCAGTCTTCGAACCACTGATCCAAAAGCATGCGGAAAATTTCCAATGTTTCTTCAGGCGTTGTTGGTGTTTTGCATATTTCTACTATAGATCGGCTTGTTCGATTATCAACAAGGATAATATCCGGTGTTGCATCGTCAGCTTCACATGATGATATGAAGTCGCGAGCATCGGCAAGAGTCTCATGCTCTGTGCAACCTAGTATCTGTCGATCTGCTTTAGTGTATATAGTGCTGAAATCGAAGCCTTCTAAATCTGCTTCTAGGATGAAATTGTTTTCCATGGTTAGTTATGCTCAGCTCTTGCTATCTTCCTCCTTTTCTTCATCTTGTGCACGATCAATCAGTATCTTTCGTACGTTTCCTATGAAAGGTTCGAATACTGATTGGAGGATACTGGCTGTAAGAGGTTGGATCTTTTCAAACGGTGCAGAGCGATTGCGGGAACCGAAGAAGTCCTGCAATACGAAGGTAGTGAGTTGCAGAACTGTGCCATCAATATTTCTATCATCAATCATTAACTTAAGAAGGATTCCTTCCGGATTAATAGAAAGAACCATCTGCATGCGTGTTATCCAGTCAATAAGTGCGCGGTTCGTTTCCTCATCAAGGTCACCGGTGGTAGTAAGGGCCATGCTCTCATCAACAGCATCATGGGCGTCTTTCTGTAGTACTTCTGTGAGATAATCTTCAACGACGTTCAGGCAGTCATCATTAATCAAAGACAGGATTGCAAGGATAAAGATGCTTGGACAATCGCGGGCAACTAGGCGGGAGATCAAAACAAACAAATGTGTGTACCTATCATCTCCCAGGAATTTAATGATTGTCTGTGCTACCTGGTCATCTTTTTTCTTAGACTTCTTTTCTTCTTTTCTTATCTGTTGCATTGCTGCTGCCGAAGCAGCAAATCTTGCCTTGGCTTCTTCGCTCAACTCTTCAGGAGCGCCACCACCGCCTTCCCCTGGGGTATAAATTTCGCCACCTGTTTCAGACATAATATGGAGGTTACTTGGCGGCAACAGGATCTATGTGCACATAAGTGCACTTTTCCTTGCGGCCATTAAATTTGATCAGTCGCTTCTGAGAGAAGCGCACTTTTCCGTCAATATCAGCGTGAATGGTCCAATCGTTGCCGAGGTGGGTATTGGCACCCGGCCTGTACCAGAAGCCCTTTTGGCGTACGATTATCTCTCCAGCATTTACAGGCTGCCCACCAAAGCGCTTTACGCCTCGGCGCTTTGCATTACTATCTCTGCCGTTCTGGGTAGATCCACCTGCCTTTTTATGGGCCATAACTGCCGCATTTTAATGATTCTAGGCCTATTCGCAAGGGAAAACTGCCTAAATTAGTGTATTTGACTGCGCCAAGGGTCGAATGGCAGACCTCTTTTTACGCGGATGTTCCCAAGGATATTAAGGAGCCACATCGATATGTAGTAGAGCCAATTACACGAGATTCCCAGGGCATGGATATGGATGTAGTTATTTGGTGCTGCTTTAATCTTCTTTTCCTTAAGCATGATAAGTTCTTTTTCTCGCTTTGGATTTTGAGCAGATGAGAGAATTCCGTTTGCTATGATTTCAGGTGGCAGCCCAGAGAACGTGTAGTTTCCGAGAGTGTATGAGTGCTTTTGTACTGCATAAGAATCTATGATGATGTTGAAAAGCCTTCCTCCCATCTTAAATCTGTCATCTCTCAACCATGTACCGTAAAAGTATCCGACGCTTACCAAGTTAGGGTGGATAAGTGTCTCGAGAGCAAGGTACTTGCGTCCAAAAGCAAATAGCCCCGGTGCCTGACTGTAGCCATTTTTCTTTAATTCCTTTAGTACTAACTGATTCTTGTCTCGTTCTATAATTAGATCGATGTCACCCAATCGTCTGTGTTGTTTACCAATCATTGCTGCATTAACAACTGAACCAAGTAATCGATATTCCACGTCGTTCTTCGTAAGAATACCAAGTGTCAGTTCCAGCGTTTTTTGCACGGCTGCTTCATTCTTCTCCTCTTTCATACGTACGTACTGCGTAAAATTGGTTGCGGGGGCGGGATTTGAACCCGCGACCTCGAGGTTATGAGCCTCGCGAGCTACCAGGCTGCTCCACCCCGCGTCGTGACGGATATTCTGCACTAATTTATTCAATATGCCAAGTATCAGGCAAAAATATCTTCTCTTTATTATAGCCCTCTCTTAAGTTCCTCAATCTTATCTCTGTGGAACATGAACAGTTTCCAGTGTTCCAGAACTGGCATCTGTCTTAGAAGTTCCTCGTATGCGGCTTGCTGTTGTTCCATTGCGCTTAGCTGTTCTTCCTCAGTGAATGGCGTTATTTCCGGAGGCTCTGTAATAATCAAAACCTTCTCACCGGGGTTCACCAGTCCGAGGCTTTCCTTGGCGTACTTATCCTTATACTGACCGCTGCGGTAGTACTCGAGGGTCCGATGCCCTTCGGCAATTTTCTCCCGCAGTTCATCGTTCTTTAATCCGATATTAGTCAGAGTCTGATCAAATAGTACATTTCTATAAAAAGATAGAGCGAGTCCAAATGCCATAAATCCCACGACCGTCAGACCAATGACGATCGTCAGCTGCTTGCTGATAGGTTCAATATGCTGATATGGCATCGTAGATAATAGAGTACAGTTTTTGATGTATCTTGTCTGGTCGTACCCTACAATTGTATCGTGAAGATCTACTGCTCCGGAATCGGTGGAATCGGTCTCTCTGCTTATGCAGCTTTCCAGAATGCTAATGGGCATGATGTTTCGGGGAGTGATAGCCAGCCGACGGCACTGACTGAAGATCTCTCAGGGCAGGGGATTGATGTTGATACAAATCAAGATGGATCAAATGTTCCTGAAGACGCGGATCTTTTTGTTTACTCAGAGGCAATCCCCGAAGATGCACCTGAACGAGAGAGGGCAGCAGAGTTCGGTATAGAGCAGCAATCGTACTTCAAGGCTCTTGGGGAACTGTCAAAAGATTATCAAGTAATTGCTGTCACAGGGACACACGGAAAATCATCTACAGTAGCAATGGCAGCGAAGGTGCTGATTGAATCTGGTAAAGATCCAAGTGTAGTTGTAGGTACAAAACTGAAGGAACTGGATAACCGAAACTGGAGGAGGGGAGAGAGTGACATATTTCTTCTGGAGGCGTGTGAGTATAGGTGTTCATTTCATTATCTATCACCATCAATCATCCTACTCACAGGTGTAGACGGAGATCACTTTGATGCATTCAAATCAATCGATGAGTACCAGAAAGCGTTCATAGATTTCATCAAGCTGATGCCAAAAGAAGGAGTGGTAATAACGCATGGCAGTGATTCGGATTGTAAGAAGGTTATAGGGGAAGCAGATCGAATTCTCGTTGATGCTGATCAGCTTCCACTGCCTGAACTCTCCATACCCGGGAAGCACATGCAGGAGAATGCGCAGCTTGTAGTGTCACTCAGCGAACAGATCGGGGTCGAATCTTATGAAGCAGCAAAAATCCTAAAAGGATTCAGTGGGAGCTGGAGACGTATGGAGGTAAAAGGTACGTATGGAGAAAATGTCACTGTAATTGACGATTATGGTCATCATCCAAAGGAAGTACAGGTGACACTTGAGGGTGCTAAGGAGTTTTATCCAGGTCGTCTTGTGTGCGTTTTCCAGCCTCACATGCAGAGCAGGACATTAGATTTATATGATGATTTTTTGGGAGCGTTCTCTTCGGCAGATCTAGTTGTACTTACGGATGTTTATGAAGCGAGAAATGAACCGGAAGGAAAAGTAGATATAGAGAAGTTCGCTTCAGATATTGAAGAGGGGAGTCGTGTGACAGTTAAATACACTGGCAATCTAGATGATACCGAAAAAGTTTTACGGGATGAGGTAATACAGCAGGGTGACACAGTTATCTGCATGGGAGCTGGGACCATCACGAACATGGCTACAGCTCTAGTTTCTTAGTGCACAACTTCAAGATCCGGTTGAATCTCAGGAGAATCAGACCTGTATTTATCCAAAGCAAGTGTAATCATTTTTGCCAATGCTGCACGTGTTATTGGATCATTGTATCCAAATACTCCGGTAGGTACTCCATTCTTATCTGAGTAACCGGAAGTAACTTCATCAGTGGCAGCTGTTTCTATTGAGGCTGCGTATAGAGCTACCGGCTCAACATCATGGAACATTCTACCCTTTGGCCAGTTCCTCGGAACATCAAGAGCTTGCAGTATAGTAGAGATCACTTCAGCTCTTGTTGCGTTTCTTCCGGGATTGATACGACGGTCCAGGAATACAAGCCAGTGATTCTGTTCAGCAGAAGTGTAGTATTTTTCAAACCATGTTCCGCGTGCACGATAATTAGTTGGTTCACCGCGCACATTATCAACATTAATACCTGCGATTACGTGAGCTATCTTAACAAGCTCTGCAATGCTCACATTTCTTGAAGGTCCAAAGATACCAGTTGGTTCCCCTGTATCTGAATCTGTGTAACCGGTCATTATTCCGGTCCTGGCTGCGTTATATACTGGCTGGCTGAACCATTGGTTTAGCGGAACATCTGTGAAGGTAACCTCTGTTCCGTTAATCATTACAGAGACATGCGTAAGGCTGTTTCCCTGTTCATCATCCTGTATACGATCTTCCAGGGCTTCACACGCAAAAGTAACTGACAAATTAACTCGTCCATCTTTCTCCAGGCGTTGGGATTGTGGTCGTGGAGTAATACAATCTTCAATCTCATGGTAGTAAACGGTGTATAGCCCCTCAGGCACGCTTTCAAATGAAGCAGGTGTTGTGCCTTCTTTCTCAAGGTCATTGGGACCCCTCAGAGTAAAATCAAGTCCTTTAGGATCACTATTCACGCTCACTTTCCCCGTGCGTGTTAGTACATAGTTGATATCAATGCGAATAGTATCTCCATTGTTCAAATCAAACGTTGCCTGAGGAACACTTTCGTTCCCCTGAGAAGCTCCATTCACAAATACTTCAACATAGGCGTTATGACCATCAGGTGCGTCTACGAGAATTGTGTATTTTCCTGCCTGAGTTTCTTCGAGTGTGAATTCAAGGTCATTCTTGGATATTCTGTCATTGCCAGGCTGGATAATTGTCCACTCTCCTGTTGCACCTATTTGCTGAGAGGGGGCCTGTTTTATAGTAATTGTACCTTCGCCTTCTGGAGCTGCTCCAGCTTCTTGTGCAAGGCTGCTTGTAGGGAGCAGAGTTAGGAGCAATGCTAGCGAGCAGAGAACTGCTACAGAGTTTTTCATAAGTAATAGGAAAAAATGACCGAGGCATTTTAACAGAAGTTACGACTATTAACCTTTTTCTTATAGAAAAGTCAAAACTGAAATAATCGCTCATACAAGCCAAAATATGTTCACAACCGCCAAAGCAGCGCTTAGAACGCTGCTGAGACGGAACCCTTCCCCGTACAAGTCTTCCTTATACGGTTAATGCTACATATTTCTTTCGGCGTGTTCGTTGGGTCAAAGCTAGGGATCCCAGAAGTGTTGCTCCTAGGAAGATCATCTCCGGTGACATTCCTGTCTGAGGAAGATCAGTAACGCCAACCTCATCTGTGTCTTGAAGATTGTTTTCGGCAAATGGATCAATTTCGTTTCCGCTTACACGAGCCATCATAAGTAGTATGTCTCCGACAGCTACGTCATACTTAACTTGCATTTCGTATACAACGTTCCAGGTTTGTCCTGCGTAGAGATCTGGAACATACCATGCGATAATGTTTCCAGAAACCTGACCACCCTTCGCAGTAGATTTTGAGACAGGCTGGATAACGAAAGCCAACTCGGGGTTGTACTGAACAGTAAGCTCAAGGTTTCGCATTGTGCTTGTTGAGTTGTTCTTCACTGTTACTGTAGAACGAATCTTTCCACCAGGAAGGACTTCGTACTGAGTCATTGCTTGACTAACTGTTACTCCCGGGAATTCCGGTATGTAAGGTGCTGGTGGAGGTGGTATTGGGATGTAGTCACCCTCACAAAGGAAATTATTCTGGAATGTAAGAGGTGCTCCAACAGTGAGGTTTCTTCGTTGTGGGCGTGCTGGTACGCAGTCTTCGACATTACTGTAGCGAACGCTGTAGTACACAGGTGGCATTTCAGTAAATTCTGCCGGTGTGATTCCTGTGTATCTCATTCCACCAGGTCCTTTAAGCTCGAATGAAACACCTTCCGGATTGCTTGTTACACTAACGACACCAGTGAATCTGTATTCAACATGAATTCGGAGCATTGCTCCTACTTGATAATCAAATTGAACCTTGTTTCCGTATTCAGTGTGAATAAGAGAACTACCTTGGTACAGTCTAATAATTGTTTCTGCGCTCTCTGGGGATCTCACCGCAAAGGTGTAGTAACCTGCTTCCGGTGAGTCGATTGTCTTTGTGATCTGACTCTTCGCATTTGTAAAAACTTTCTCGGTTGGTCCAACAAGTGACCATGTACCAAGAAGAGTAGATGGGTTACCACTTTGATCAATTGTGATGGTTCCACCTGCAGCTTTTACTGAAGGTGCATACATACTAATGCAAAGGATTACAGCGGTAACAAGAGAAGTAATAGTTCTCATAGCTTTAATAAAGAAAGGGGAGCATTTAAGCACTTTTAAAGTTATCTGTCAATCATATTTGTTATTTTGTCAAGCTCTCGTCAATGCTTGAATTCCAAGTAGAAAATGCGGGTTTAAGGTCAAATTTAAGCAGTAAATCATCATTTCGGCGGATAATTAGCTCTGGCGAGCCCTGAGTAAAGCCGATTTCAGTGCAGCTGAGACCCAAGTTTTTGGCTTGCTCTAGGGCTCTCTGAGAGGCCTCTTTGGGTACCTCGACTATGAACCCCGGAGACTGTGAAAACAGTAATACGTCGCTTCTGGAAGGGCTATTTAGGCTTTCCAGATCAACATCAATTCCTATCTGGCCACCAATGCCTCTATGGGGTGATGTCATCTCAAATAGAGCCAGTAGGAGGCCTCCATTACTTATATCATGGCAGCTTAAGACTGATTCTTCTTCAATCAAACCTGTTACAAAAGAAATCTGTTTTGATACAACTTTAAAGTCCGGCTGCGGCACATTTTTGCCGATCAAGCTGTCTCTCGGAGCTTCAAGAAGATCCTCAAGGATCTGGTAGTAACTTGAACCGCCGCACTCATCCTTTCTTTCTCCTATCAGTAGGATTGCTGAGTCACCAGACTTCAATTGCATTGAGATCGCTTTCCGTGCGTCATTAATAACACCGATGCAGCAAACAATCGCAGTTGGATCAATCGAGCTACCGTCAGGCTTCCCGTTATACAAACTTACATTTCCGGAAATCACTGGCACAGGTTCTGAATCAATTTTCACTTCTTTGCACGCGTCTGCAATACCTTTTATTCCTTCTTCGAGTTCCCAGAGCTGGTTTGGTATTTCCGGATTCCCATAGTTAAGACAATCGGTTAGAGCACGAGGTTTCCCCCCGACCGCCGCAACATTACACATAGATTCCACAGCGGCATTAACTCCTTGCCAGTAAGGAGAGATGCGTCCGTACCTTCCGTTACCGTCACCGGCTACTGCAATACCGCGCCACTTGTCTTCATCTGAAAGTTCCCATCCGGGATGCGTTCCTTCGTGTACGTAACTTTCAAGATCCTGAAGCGGGGCAATTACACCGGCGTCTGCTTCACCTGGTTCTAGAATCGTATTTCCAATAACGTTCTTGTCGTAGTGCACAGTGATAGTTTCTGTGTTTCCATTATTCGGATCAGATATCAAAGCTTTAAATAGTTCATCGAAAGTGAATGACTTTCCATCAATTGTAATCGAGTTTCCTTCGCAGGTAATCTCTGGTTCCGGATGGTCAAGAACCTGCGGCTCCGTTGGTCGGTTGTATTTTAGCCCGCATGTAATATCAGTAGCCTTCGCTTCACAGACGACTTCTCCTTTATATGTAAGTTGGAAGATTCCGTCATCTGTAACTTTCCCGACTTTGCTCGCTCGGGCGTTTTCCGCAATTGATGGGAGATCCCATACCTCGTTGAAATGTTTGAGGATGTGATCAGTCAGATCCGGATGGCAGCCAATGCATAACCGTTCCTGAGTCTCAGCACATCCGATGACTTCAGCCGGAAGATCCGAAATTGAAACATGGACCTTATCCAATTCAACCTTCGCACCGAATCCCTGATCTGAAACCTGTTCAACTGTTGCACACACAACTCCTCCTGCACCAAGATCTTTACAACTTACGTGCTTAAGGTTGTCTGTCTCAACTAGCCAGTCAAACAAGGAAAAGAAGCTAGCCAGAAGATGCCTTTCCAAGAATGGGTTTGGCTCCTGAACAGCTCCCGTGTTCTGTTCCATCTTGTCTTCTTCCATTGCAGCAGACGCGAAGGATGCTCCGCCAAATCCACTTCTATCCGTTGGCTTTCCGACAATGATCAAATCATAACCGACTTCGCCGGCTTCCTTCGGAACGTAGCTGTGAATGATCTCATCCTCACGGACGATTCCCAGAGCAATAGCGTTCACGAGGCAGTTGCTGTTGTAGGAGGAATCAAAAACCGTGTCTCCTCCCAAATTCGGTATCCCAAGGGGATTTCCATAACCGGCGATTCCCCTAGCCACTTCACTGGCAATGGATCGGCTTTCTTCGGTTTTCAAATCCCCCAGCCTAAGGAGATCCAGACATCCTACAATCCTTGCCCCCATACAGAGGACATCACGCACAACGCCACCAACTCCAGTTGCAGCTCCTTCATAAGGAACAATCTGAGACGGGTGGTTGTGAGATTCATGTGCAATGGCGCATCCCCAGCGTTTTCCTTTGGGGCCATCCGTAATCGCAACGATTCCACTGTCTTCTTTTGGTCCCAAGATTATGTTTTTTCCTTCAGTCAGGAAGTTACTTAGGAAGCGCTGGGATGATTTGTAGCTGCAGTGTTCGCTACCTTGAATTCCCCAAATAACAGCTTCGACAAGCGTTGGATCCCGCCTCAACATTTCTGTGATTTTTCGTGCCTCATCCACTGTCAGACCGATCTGGTATTTCTTAAGCTCATCCAAAACTTCGTCGTCGGAAAGAGTGGAGAATGGGAGGGTAGGTACCGACGACGTTGCTACAGGACTCATGTACTTAGATTATGCAGAATTTTCCTTGAAATTGAAAATAGAGAGTGTAATTTTTACTTCAAAATGGCACTTTACAAAGCAGAGACTATTAAAGCCCAAGATCTATCAGACGTAGCTACGGATCGTGCTGTGATGATTGATCATAGTCTTACATCTGAAATTCTTCCTGCTGTTCGAGTAATTCTGGGAGTAAATCATGGAGAAGGATGGATTACTTCTGATGAGGTAGCTGTAGTATTACGAAGGGCTGATATCAGGCAAAGGGTTTCATTGGGAGGAGTATTTCATATATCTTAACGTGCTAGTGCTGCACTTGATTGATGCCTCTGGCCTACGTCTGGGGGCTTATCTGATAGTGCAATAATTTCCCTCATTAAAAGATTCCAATTAACTGATGATGTAGGATCGCAGCTTAGTTCAACATTAACTCCACTTCCTTTCATTGCTTCAAGATGCGCCTCTCTCGCTTTTGCGACTGGATCATATTCCGGCATTATCTTACGTCTACTCTTCATTATATTAAGATGCAAGAACGAGGATATACGAAGTCCCACCCTTTCTTTTCTCCTCTTGATTGCTATTCTGGAACCTATGAGGTCATTCCTTAATCAATTTGGCCAGAACCGCATTCTTGGCGGTGCAATGGTGCTGGCGTGTTTACAATTTGGAGCATCATTAATGGGGCTAATTAGGGATCGGGTTCTTGCAGGTACATTCCCTGAACTTGGGGTCACAGATGTTTACATTGCCGCATTCCGTCCGAGTGATCTTTTCTTTCAGGTGTGCATTATGGCCGGCTTCTCGGTTGCGCTTGTTCCGATGCTCGCAAAACATCGAGCGGACAATAATAAGGAAGAGATGAATAAGCTCTTAAGTGGAGTCACGGGAGTAGCAGCACTCGTATTCGGATTAGTCGCATTGATTCTGGCAGTTATATTTCCGTACGTTGCTCCTTTGCTGGTTGGGTTTGAAGGAGAATCACTCGAGCTGTATATCAAATTTGGACGATTGGCACTTCTTACAAACTTCCTATTCGTATTCGGTAATGCATACGGACAGTATTTGATCACAATTCAAAGGTACTGGGTTTACGGGATCACTCCGATTCTCTACACGCTCGGAACGATCCTCGGAACTATCTTCCTCACTCCAATTGTTGGTCCCATGGGGCCAATGCTAGGAACGGTCTGCGGGTCATTCGTATACGTTATTATCAGATTGATCGGAGTGGTTGCATGGGGATATCGCTTGATACCTAAGCTCTGGCATCCGGAGATTCCGGAAATGATAAAACTTATGCTTCCAAGAATGGTAGCGCTAGGAGCCCTTCAACTACAGCTCCTTCTATTTGATACGGTAGCTTCGAATCTCGAAGCAGGGTCAGTAACGATCAATGCATACGCACGGAACTTTCAGGCAGTGGTCGTCGGCATTGTAGGAATTGCTCTGGCACAATCGGCTTATTCATTATTGAGCCAGGCAGCAGCTCAGCGGGAACAGAAGAGGTACTGGATCTATCTTCGTAAGGGAGTGTTGATGCTACTGCTTATGACGATACCTGGAGCAATTGCTCTCTCATTCCTTGCACCGGTTGCAGCAATGCTCGTGAATATAAGCCACGTTCTACCAATCTTCTCCGTTTGTTTGATGCTCTATGCAATCAGCATTCCCTTTGAAAGCATCAATCACTTACTACTTCGTGCTTTCTACGCAACAAAACATACAGTTACACCTGCGGTATTCAGCGTTATCAATGGATTCACTGCTATTGCAGTTTCATGGTTCTTGGCACCAAAAATTGGTGTCTACAGTCTCGCATTGGGATTTGCGATCGGGCAGGGAATTCAGCTTATCGGATTATCAATTCTTCTTCCAAGAAGAGTTAAGAAGCTCTAATCGTGGCGAATTTCAAAAGACTCACATCCTTCATCGTTGGCGTCAACACATATCACTGAATCAACTTGAGCCCCTGATGGTCCGTGGTTGCACCATTCTTCGAGTTCCTTGAGAGATGCTTCATCACCTTCAGCATGAATCTGGACTGTTCCGTTATCGTTATTTCGAACCCACCCGGTTAGCTTAAGTTCCCGTGCCATTTGCTGAGTTTCTGCACGGAAAAACACTCCTTGTACATGGCCGGAGATGCGGATGCTTCGAGATGACATATTATCAGCTTGTAGCTTGTAGTAAGTAGCTGGTAGAAGAATTAGTAAAAGTCTACAAGCTAAAAGCTAACAGCTACAAGCTTCTTGAGTCTATTATTTCTTCTTTGCCTGTGTGAAGTCTAATTCCACAGGAGTTTCTCGGTCGAAAATCAGGACTTTCACGGAAAGCTTACCCTTGTTCACATCTACGCTATCTACGCTTCCTTCGTAGTTCTTGAATGGTCCATCAATTATCACAACGAGGTCACCAACCTGGAAGTCGCTCTTGAACTTAGCTTCTTGCTCGCCGACTCTGCGTTCAATCACTCCGAACTCTTCCGGTGTAACTGGAACCGGAATGTTTCCTGATCCAACGAAACCAGTAACATTCGGTGTATTACGAACGAGATACCAACTCTCATCTGTAACCAGCATGTCTACTAGAACATAACCTGGGAAAAGTTTCTTCTCTTCCTCGAGTGGTTCACCCTTTCTGAATGTGAGTTGCTTCTCTTTTGGAACCTGTACATCAAAGATGTAATCCTGCATCCCAAAAGTCTCCACTCGTTGCATGAGTGCCTGGCGGACACTGTCTTCGTATCCTGCGTACGTGTGAACCACGTACCAGTTTCTACCTGCATGCGGATCCTGTTTTGGCATTTAGAAAGGAAGGATAACGAGAACAAGTTGAGAAAGGGCCCAGTCCACTGTTCCGAATATTCCAGCACAGGCTGCCGTGAAAATAATCGTAATTATTGAAAGACGGATTGCCTGCTGACGTGTTGGCCAGCGGACTTGGCGGAGTTCCGCGATGGAATCGTTGATGTAGTTACTTAGTGCTCGCATTGTCTCTTTCGAAAAAACCCCTCGCGGGGACACCTATATATTACCTGAATGGGCAGGAGATGCAAGATTTTCTTATTAAATTAGAGGTCGTAATTTGGTGGTTCCAGAGCATGAATCTTGGTGATGGGGAGGGCAACAAACCACACTCTACCCTTCACGTTCTTTCGGATCACAAATGGTAGAGAAGTGCCGTCAGGGGCAGAAAAACTGCGAGAATCGAGGCTTCCTTTCCTGTTATCACCTAGGAGGAAGTAACCTTCTTCGGGTACTTTGTACCGGATTTCTGATGTATTTCCGCTGGTTGGAGGATGCTTGTAGGTTTGATCTGCATTACTCTCATTCAGATATTTTTCAGTGATCTTTACCTCACGCTCGGCTCCGGATGGACGAAGGAAAACATGCCCGTCACGGATCACAACTTCATCACCGGGGATTCCAATCACTCTTTTTACGTAGTGCTTATTTGGAGCATTGGGTGGCTTAAAAACAACCACGTCTCCTCGCTCTGGATCTCCAAGATGATAAGCAAGTTTGTTGATGATGATGTACTGCTTGTGCTCGAGGGTATCCACCATCGAGTTTCCTTCAACCTGGAATGGTGAGACAAGAAAAGTACGAACAGCTGCCACAATCGCCACGATAATGACGATGTTCAGGATTACATCCAGCAGATGAAACCAAATACTGTGCTGTTGCTCTTCAGTGCTCATCCGCCCCAGTATAAGAGATTATGGTGGTTGAGGATAGACTCATCAGCCCCTTATCCTTGGAATCGTTGGATTCCTAGGATTCATAGGAATCGTTTAATAATGGGGATACAATACCCCTGAATGAGACGACTAAACTTTCTGTTCCACGGCCATCTGGAAGAAGAGGAGGAAATTATCCTCATTGCTCACAAGCATTGGATTTTTGGAATTAAGTTTCTGTTCTGGCCAACACTTGTGTTTGCTCTCTCGTGGGCAGTCCTCGTACTCCCGTACACCAATGTTGTCGTCATCACTGCAGTAGGGGTAACTGTCTCCGGTATCTGGTGGCTCCGCAATTTCTTCGATTACTATCTCGACGCACTGATCGTCACGAACATGGGGATCATAGATGTCGAGTGGCATGGTTGGTTTCACAGGGAATCTACTCGTGTACTTTTTAGTGACGTTCAGGGAGTGAGTTACGAGATCCATGGAATCGCAGCGACACTATTTCGGTTTGGCACTATTGCAGTGGAAAAAATATCTACAGGTGATACTGTTGTAATGGAGTACGTTCCACGACCAAAAACAGTTGAATCTGCAATACTCAAGAACATGGAAGGATATCTGCATGCGAGAAACCTTGCTGATGCAAAACATGTACAGGAGCTTCTTTCCACTGTGATTGCACGTGAAGTGCATATTGAGAATACGAAAAGCAAAGAAGATGATGATGATGATGACGATGGGGATTTGCTCTATGACGACGATGAAGAATACGAGGATGATGACGATGATGAGGATGATGATTGATATAAGTATTGCTACACTTGTCTTACTTTCATGAAACCATCACTTATCATTGCAGGACTCGGGAATCACGGACCATCCTACGCAAAGACACGCCATAATGCGGGGTACTGGGCTGTTGATCAGATATCCGAAAAATACGGTGAAGGGGATTGGCAAAACAAGCAGAAATTTGATGCTCTGGTACAAGAGGCGAGAATCGTCACCGTTCCGGTTCTTCTGGTGAAGCCACAAACATACATGAATCTTTCCGGCCAATCTCTCAAGAAAGTCATCGACTTCTACAAGTTAGATCCAGTCGGGCAGCTCCTTGTTATGTGTGATGATGTTGATCTGGCACTCGGGGAATATCGTCTTAGGATGAAGGGTGGTCCCGGAACGCATAATGGACTTAAGTCTATCGTTGAAATCTTTGGAGAAGAGTTTCCGAGATTCCGCATTGGACTCGGCGCACAGCCTACTGGAATGGATCTTTCTGCATGGGTACTAAGTGCACCATCCGAAGAAGAGAAAGAGAAAATAGACGAAGCGCTCAAAGACGTTCCGGAACGTATCAAGGAATTTGTTCTCGATTAAAGAAACATCTTTTTACTGAGCAGACCTCCAAGTCCGATTCCTGTCAGTGAAATCACAAACCAGACGAACACTGTTCCATTTCCTGATGTATCAGTTGTGATACTTGGAATTGGCTTGAGAAGATCACGCGTCTTTCAAAATGATTCACTCAATCCGCCAAGTCCTGTTTGAGGCATCAGCTGGACTATGTCTACAACTGTGCCTGTTGTTACGCTTGGGGCATTACTTGCTGTGATGTACGCACTGTTATGAACTTGGTGCCCGTGACGAAGGTGTGATCCCATGCGAGCACGGTATCTTATTCTCTTTTCTCCACCTGGTACCAGTGTTCCTACGTTCCAGCGCAGTGAGGGGTGTTGCACAGAACCTCCTCCGGGATCTTCTATACTGATCTGTCCGCCATTCTGGAAGGTAACAGTTGCGACAATGTTATGGATTGAAATGCGGCTTAAGTTTCTTACGGTCAGGGTGTAGGTAACTAATCCACCCGGATACGATTCACCTCTA
>CAYUBO010000014.1:0-9015 GCA_964443095.1 uncultured Candidatus Peribacteria bacterium
CTATTCCAAGGACACTTGCTCTGACTGCTTTCGGCCATCACGATCTATCGGTACTTCTGGAAAAACCCGGAAACAGACAAGCGATCCACACAAAAGTTGTTGGACCTGATGATCGCAAAACAGTGGAGTTGTTTATAGACAAGCAAATTGAAGAAGGTAGGCAGGTATTTGTAATATGTCCTTTAATTGAGGAATCATCTGCAGATGAAATGAGTGAAGTGAAGAATGTGCAGAGGGAAGCACAAAGATTGAAGGAAGCCTTCCCTCGAAGGAAGATTATTACTTTGCACGGGAGAATGAAGCCGCAAGAAAAGGAAGAGACAATGAGAGCATTTAGAGATCAGCATTACGATCTTCTTGTCTCTACCTCTGTAATTGAAGTCGGAATTGATATTCCAAATTCAACGATAATAATCATAGAGGGTGCAGAAAGATTCGGATTGTCTCAACTTCATCAGTTCAGAGGTCGTGTTGGTAGGGGTGAACACAAGAGTCATTGCTTCTTATTTACAACTACTCCTGAGCAGGCAAGATCTGAAAGATTAAAATCAATGGAGAAATATGATTCCGGATTTATGCTTGCTGAGATTGATCTTAAATTGCGTGGGCCGGGCGAGATGTATGGAGTAAGGCAGAGTGGAATGCCGGAAATGGCTGTATCCGGACTACTTAATCCTGAACTTGTAGTGCGGGCAAGGCGGGCAGCAGAAAAGCATCTTGGCATTGAGACAGGTGCAATTGCTTGACAATCGAAGATAAATTCGTAAACTTGCGCGCAATGAGCACTTACTCAGCTTTCGCCGGAATGATGATGCAAATGATGATGCACCCTGTGCGAGAGCTTTGTTCTGCTTAACCTAAACTTATCCACGAACTTAGAACTCTCGCAGAGGCGGGAGTTTTTTGTTTATTTACTAAAAATTATCATGACTTCAATCGACACAGCACATTACCCACTCGCGAATGCTCCGGATGAGTCATTCTACCGGCAGAGAAGTCCTGTTGTGCTTGATCTTAATGATGTTTGGGGAGGGCCAAGAAGCATTTTTGAGAGGTTAGACCCCCAAGCTATTGCAACAAAGTTGATTCGCTCAGATGTAGAACAATGGAGAAGAGAAGTAAATGTATTTGGAAGAGAAGGAGCAGTGCCTTACGTTGTGCGTGAGGTAGCACGTCTCATTCAAGAACAAGTAGACGATCCTTTTTACTCTGACGAAGAAAAAGCTGCAATCGCAAGCAGAAAGCACCTGGTGCTAGCTAATATCGAACCTAGAGATCAGGAGGGCGAAGGTGAGAATGCAAGTGAATTTGTAACAGCAAGGGTAGGGGATTATGGCCTTCAGGTTACGGGATCGCCTTTCGCCCTTAGTCACGTCAAGGATCAAATACATCCTGACGGCGTTTTTGTTTGTCCGAATGATAATGATTTTTATTACGAGCCTGAGGTAGAACAGTATAGATCAGCTTTTTTCGAGAGGTTGTCGTGGCGCCCTGATCGATTAGTTAGAGGTAGCTTAGATCTCATTCCCGATCCACAGGATGGAATCAGATATGATTATGCGGATTACTTTGGGAATGTAACTCTTGGTAATTGTAATCATGACCATTTAGCTGAGTTAATTTCGTCGGAGGCAGTTACGCCTTCTAAGGGGGTCAATAAAGGCAATCGTATTATTGGTTTTGAAGTAGATGGTCATAGAAGAAGGGCTCAGGATTTTCTATATTTGGGGGATGCAGCACTCGGCTCTCTCGTTAAAGGAAGGAATGTTGTCTACAGGAATCAAACTCGTGGCAGAGTGCATAACCTTTCTTGGGGTTGGATTACCGGTATAGATGAAGCAACGAAGCAAAATAACTCTCCTCATGGAAAATTTAGGCGTAGAAGAGGATTTACAAGGAATTCTATTGAGCCAAGAGAAGGATCTACAGTAGGTATTCGTTAGCAATTTTTGCTATTTTGTCATTGTATGAAAAGAAATCACTGGTAGACTTACAGCCTGTAAATTCTCCATCAAAATGACTGATCCAGCACAACCGCCAGCGGGTGGAACACCACCACCCCCACCGCCTCCTCCACCACCGGCCGGAGGCACACCTCCTCCGCCTCCGCCACCCCCCCCACCACAGGGCGGCGGCGCAACACCGCAACCACCTCCACCACCGCCTGGAGCTGCACAACCACCCCCACCTCCGCCGGCACAGCCGGCAGGGTCTGTACCACCTGCACAGCAGGGTCCACCTCCCCCACAACCGGGCGATCCGGTACCTAATGAGGGGTTAGATCCAACGCAGGTATTTGCAACACCCCCACCTCCACCACCTCAGGCAGGTGACGGGTCGCAACCACCACAGGATCAGGGGCCACCTCCACCACCACCAGGCACGCAGGCAACAAAAGAGATGGGATTCGATGACGAGGATATCCGTGTACTCGGTGAAGTAGGAAATTATAGGTTCGGGAGTATTTCCGGAACGCTGAATAGCGATAACATTGTTGTTCCAGTGCACGGTGAAACTAAGTTTGATGAACAGGGGTTCCTTGCGCTTCTCCGTGGAAGTATTTCACTTACACGTGATGAGAAGTGGAGAATCATTCAGGCCATTCCAAAACTTAGCCAGTTCCAGATTGATGAACTTAGGAAGATTCTTGAAGAGGAAAAGAGAAAGTTCTCTGAACTTAGTCCAAAGCACTTACTGCAACTACAAAAGCTAGAACAGAAGCATTCAGAAGATTGGAAAGATCTCCAGTCAGTTACTCATCAGCAGGAACAGCAGCAGCACGAACAAGGAGAAGCTGATGAGATTCGCAAACAGCTTGGTCTCCAGTAGTTAGACTGCGTTAATTCGGTAAAGGAAAAAGACAGTTATTCCTATGCAAAGAAGGAAGAACGAAGAGAGTATTCCTTTCCCAATAATCCGCTTAACGCTTTTGAGTGTTAAGAAAATAAATACGACCAGAGTGAAGCTTAATACCAGAGGTGAAAGGAAGAGCCCCTCGACAAATGGAATACGGAATGGAAGGTCACGCGTGTTTTGGTAATAGCCAAGGGCATAAACTAGGCAGTACCAAGCCAGAAGCCATCCCGCGTAAAGAGTCAGAGTTTCCAGTAATGGAACATATTTCTTTTCCACTGGCTCTATTACTTCTTCTTCGACTTGCTGATCAATGGGATGGGCGAAAATTTCTTCGTTATCAACGCCATCAGTTTGGGTTTCTTCTTTAAAGGTAATCGGCTCTTCGAGATCTTCAATTGCATGAATGCCTTCTACCTCTAAACCGCGTGACACGAGTATATCTAGTGCAGCAGACTCGTTCTCTGCTTCAATAACTTCGATTACAACCTCTCCGTATGAGTTTCGTGCTGTATAGGAAAACTTTGGCATAGACATATAATATTACATTTAGACCTGTATGTGTAACTATCCTTCAGGACTGTAGCTGGAAAGATTCGAAGTAATGTATTCAACAGCTCCTACTGCATCTACAGGGGCTCGGATTATAAAATGCCTGTTTTCAGTCCATTCCCTGTAACCTAAGGCCTCACCTGCAGCCTTTACAACTGATTTGTCAGCTTCAGGACTTGCTCCCGTAAACAGATTAATCTGGATAGGACCATCACCGATACTTTCAACAGGGGCGCCACTAAGTTCAACATGCCAGAGATAAGTAGTTGTATTTCCAAATGACTTAAACCACATGTTTCTATGAACAGGGATGCAGAATCCAATATGTGCTGTGCAGTATTCCTGAGTCCAGTTAGATGCGGAGAAATCCTGCTTTGAAAGAAGCTCTATATTTTCTAGCATCTCCTTAGAAGGCGGCTTCTTTGTTTCTTCTTCTGTCTCTTCATCTTCAGGTTCATCTGTCTTTTCTGCATCCTCCGATTCTTTCTCCTTAGGTTCTTCTTCCGGTTCAGCACTGTCCTCAGGGGGTTCGCCTTCTTCCTCTGGCCCACTCTCAGGATCATCTGTCGCACCAATCAGCTCAACTTTCTCTACTCTCATAATCATCCCTCCTGCCTCCACTGTTGGACGAAGAGCTCCGTAAGCAAGAATGTGTTCATCAACATACCCATTCAGATCTACAGAAGAACTTTCAAGAAGTATAAATTTACCGTCAGCCAGAGAGAGTCTGTGGCTACCCTGCTGATAAATACTGATACCAGCTGGCTTTACAATTCCTTCGTAAACAACATTTTTTGTTTCCCGTATCGGGCCTTCCTCAATTGCGGGCTTACCTGAATCATCTTGAGGTTTGTCTTCCTCAACTACGGGTGTTCCTGCTGCGCAGGCAGCAAGCGTCATAGAACTGAATACTGTGATTATCAGATATCTATTCAAGATTAATAGGGAATATTTAATGACGATCAAGTATAGCGTGATTACAAAAATGTGAATACCACTTTTTTTTGGCTTAGATTACAAAAGAGAGGGGCAGAACTGCCCCCCTCTCTAAAACCTTTTCTATTTAAGAAGTGAGTCTACGACTTCTCCAAACTTCTTAATGTTTTGTGCTCCTGAAACAAATTCTGCTTTCTTGGTTTTGTTGTTAAGTACTATGTTAGCTGGAGTTCCACGAACACCAACTTCTGATGCAGCTGAAACAACGTCTTCAATGTACGAGGCGTACTTCTCGCTATCCAGACAGACGGTGAATTTAGATTCGTTTAAGCCAAGTTCTTTTGCGTGGCTTATCAAACTTTCTCTGTCAGTACCTTTTTCGAAAATCAAGTCAGTGAATTCCCAGAATGCGTCATCACCGCCAAGTTCCCATGCACATTCACTACCTTCAGCAGAGATCTGAGCTTCTGAGTGTGAGCCAAGTGGGAAATGCCTGTATACCCAGTTCACTTTCCCTTCGTAATATTCTACGAGATCCTTCATTGTTTGGTGGTGGCGCTTACAGAATGGGCACTGATAGTCAGAGAATTCAATGACGCTAATTTCAGCATTCTTGTCTCCCATAATGTGGTCACGCTTTTTATCCACAGGCCTAACTTTCTCAGGATTCTGAGAAGGCTTAGAAGGTGGTGCGTCAGACGGTGGGGGAGAAGGAGGTGTTGGTCTTTCTGCGACTGGTGGTTGTGAGTCTCCTTTTACTTGAGTCTCTCCAAAAGTGCCTACTGCAAAGCCGTATCCAATGATAAGACCAATGAGTCCCATGGAAAGACCAAACCAGGGATTTACTACGCTGTTACCGTTTGTAGCCATAATTATAAAGAATGAAAATATATAAAATACAAAATGAAACCTAAACTACTCGATCTTAATTAGGCAGTGAGTACATTCACGAGAAACAGTATGAAGAGGTCCAGCTCGTGCAAGTGGAATTAATTGGCTGGAGAGTAGATCAGTAGAAGTCAGGGTTAAAAATGCGTTGCTTACCGGAGGTAGTGTTCTTAAGACAAAGGCAAATAAGGATCTTTGTGCAGCCTCAACTGCTGAATTTGAAAGACAGTCTGAGCCTCCATTGCATCCATTTGGTGTGTCTTCGTCTGCTACAGTTTCAGAGCTTTCGTTTACTGTCCTACACATCAACTGGTCAACTGGCGCGATACTAAGAAGACTGGATTCATCCGCAACTGCACCTAGGACTGTGGACGAAAAAAGGAATAATCCAACAAACAGCCCGCCGGTACAGGTTGAGTACTGCAGTACAAATATCAGCCCTATAGACAAATATGACTTACATCTTTTCATATCGGACGCTAAGTCTACAACAGACCGTTAGTGTTTCCTAATCCTCTTCTTTATACGCAAATTGAGTTCTTACGTACTCAGGAAGAGTCTGGTACCTTGACAAGATAGGGTATTCCCTTTCTTCTCCGTTCTTGTATTTAACATGCTGGAACCAAAGGATTTCTTTTGTAGATATGTCTCTTCCATTGTATGTGACATCATCAGGAGCGGTGTGAGCAAAGTATGGACCTTCAAGTTCAACTTTTCGGCCATCTGGGGAACCATATATATTTACATAAGCCTCAGTACCTTCGTTGTACGCCTGGATGAGTAGATAGTCTTCCGTATCATTCAAAAATACTAAGTCCTGAGTTCCCGGATAGATTGTCGCGTCTATTCCGACACCGTGTTTTGTGTAGTAACTAACATATAAACTATGACTTCTTCTTTCTATCACAGGAAATCCTCCATTAACAATAGCGCGAAATGTAGTAGTCGAAGCCTGGCATATGCCTCCACCCGGCTGGTCTACAAGCTCATCACCATTAAGAATCACTTTTGCCATCTTCCATCCATTTGAAAGAGTTACTCTTCCACCCAATGTTTCGTTGAACGAGAATTCCTCACCAGGTTTTACCATAGTGTTGTGAACATGATTACCAAGTGCCTTTTGGACATTCTTTTTTCTGGCGTAAGTGGATCCTGTGTAGTCAGATCTTCCACTTGCAAGAAGTTTTAGTTTTCCAAGTTTTAAACCTGACTTGTTTATGATTTTGCCTGCGGTTTTTTCAAGTTCGATAATTACTTCATCTTCATCGTCCATTAGAGCATCAATGGTTCTATCTCCCAGATCTTCTTTGTCCAAAACGTAACCGGGCTTTGCAATTTCATCTGTAACACCTCTTAAGAGCCCCTCGTCGTAACTGTCTTTTCTGATGCCTACCAGCTTAACGTCAGTTGGCTTTATATACTCCACTACTTCATTTTCATCTAGAAAGTCCTGAACCCTCTTAGAACTTAGTTCAAACTTTGCGTCGGATAGACTGAACTCGGGGACTATCCAGGTAGGGTACGCTGAAACTGAAACATCCCATTTGTGATAATTTTGGTCCTCTTCTGTACTAAAAATCACTGCAGTCTTCTTTTTTAGCAATGACTGCCTTACCTTGATTGCCTTTGCCAATTTGGTAAGAGGAGGAGATCCACGTGTTTTCCTAAGCCTCTCCCTTAACCTCTTTGCAATTCGGTACTCCATCTTCTTGTAGCGTGCTGAATCTTTGTGTCCAAAAGATCTTACACTTCCTACACTTGCCATCCATGGGCTGTGTATGGATCCACTGAATGTGGATTTGTTCCCCTGTGAAATAGATACGACAGCTAGTACACTAGCCATTGAAACCATCGCGACGATATGTTGTTTGTAAGTGTGTTTCATTTTAAGACTGCTTCAAGTTGTATTATACTATATAATTGACAAATAGTCTATATATATTATAACTATGCTAGTTATGTTTATTCTTGTCTAGATGGTCATATTCAAAGTAAAGTAAATCTATGAATGAGGCTAAAATTCTTGAGTTATTGGGAAATTGCGTGAGTTTCCAGTCTGTTAGCGGTAATGAGGCTTCAAAAAAAGAATGCTTGGACTGGATTAGAAATGCGTTTTTTTCTTCAGTAGACGACAAAAATATCCATGAATCCAGTGTAGAAGGTGCGCCTTACTTACTTGTTTTTAATTCTGACTCGAGGCTTATGTGGTTCGGTCACATTGATGTTGTTCCCGGAAAAGAAGATCAGTTCACTTTAAGAGTAGATGGTGACCGTGCATATGGTAGAGGTGCAAAAGATATGAAGGGGGCCGCGATCCCCTTTCTGTGCGCTTACAAAGATGCTCTAGATGAAGGGGTAAATCCACCTGTATCCATATTAATAAATAGTGATGAAGAAATAGCAGGTCCTACAATTCCAACATTATTAGAAGAAGGAAAATTAAAAGGAGAAATTGCATATACTCCTGATTCAGGACTAGAGAACCATGTCGTCACAGAACATAAGGGAGTGATCTGGTGCACGCTGAAATGCAAAGGGAAGTCCTCGCATGCTGCTTATCCTTGGGAAGGTGAAAACCCTCTAGATTTGCTAAGCGAAGCATTAATTCTCTTAAAGAAGAAATTCCCGACTGGCACGTCCACAGATTGGGAAATAACGGTCACACCAACAAGAATTGAGACGGATACGGCTCGCAATCAAATTGCAAATATGGTGCAGTGTTCACTTGATGTCAGGTATCCTCCGGAGATTTCAGTAAATCCAAATGATATAAAGGATCTTGTCGCTCAAACCCTTCCGGAAGGTTGCGAGTTGGAGATAGACACAGTCGCGAAACCACTGTTTACAGATCCGGATCATCCGCTTATTAACTTGTTAAAGAAGATAACAGAAGAGGTAACTGGAGAATCAATCGGTATCGGAAGAGAACACGGAGCGTCAGATGCGAGGTATTTTTCTGAAAAGGGGATTCCTGCTTTCATACATGGGCCAACAGGCGGAGACATCCATGGCAAAAATGAGTGGGTGTCTGTAGAGTCCGTTATTCATCAATATGAGATTTGGAAGAGGATACTGCGTGAGCTTTCTTAAAAGGGTAGACTTTGATTTATGAAAAGCATCCTTCTTAAAAAGAAAGTGCTTGTACCAGCGTTCTTTGTGCTAGTAGTTCTTGTTGGACTGATCGCCTTTCGAAGTTATGGAATTTCCTGGGATGAAAAAGCTTTGTATGTGCTGGGAAGCATGGGTTACGACACGGTTTTTAGTGGAAAGGCCTGGCCCACTAGTACTGGCATACGTTTTCACGGTGCATGGCTGGAAATAGTAATTAAAACTATAGAAAATATTTTATCTCTAAATTATGCACGACATGTTTTTTGGCTCAGACATATTGTGAGTTACCTCTTCTGTTCAGTTGGGTTGTTCTTTTTCTACTTACTTTCTTCTCGGTATTTTAAAAATTGGAAGATCGGATTGATTGCAGCTCTCGCGCTCTTTATTAGCCCGAGAATATTTGCTCATTCGTTTTACAACACGAGGGATGTTCCCACACTCTACCTCTATGTGATCTCAATGTTCACATTGATCAATTATCTGGATAAGAAGGATGTAAAATCAGCAGTGTTACATGGTCTCGCTTGTGGGCTTTTGATTGACTTGAGAATGACAGGGATATTTGTACCTGTACTTACCTTCGTGTTTGAATTTCTGGAATGCTTTAAATCTAAAGGTAGATCAGGTAATGCATTTGTAGATTTCCATGCGTCCTTCTTTATATATGTATTAGCG
>CAYUBO010000014.1:9025-15701 GCA_964443095.1 uncultured Candidatus Peribacteria bacterium
TTTACGATCATGTTCTGTCCACTTCTCTGGACTCATCCCATTAAACACTTCGTTGATGCGCTCTCGTACATGTCCAGTAAGAGCCCCGGTGGCTTCTACTTTGGGCAGCATATCAGCGTGAATCCGTGGCACTGGATTCCTGTCTGGATGTTTATTACGACCCCAATCCTTTACACATTGTTCTTTATTATTGGGATCTATGCTCACATCAAAAATGCAGGCAAGAGGATTATTTTTACCCATTAGAGCACAGAAATCAGTCGATCATACTTCTTTGGTTTTTTGCTCCAATCTTGGCGGTGATCATCTTAAGAGCGGGTATATTTGATAGCTGGAGACATGTGTTCTTCGTATATCCTGCCTTCATAATCATCGCAGTTGAAGGAGGATTGATGATATACAAAAGAATTAATGGGAAAAATCATGTGAGGATTTTCCTTGCTGTGGTTGCGTTAAATTTCTTGTTTCTGGGCGGATGGATGATTCGAAATCATCCTTATCAAAATATTTACTTTTCGATTCCTTCATCACTTGCCGAGGGAAACTTTGAGTTGGATTACTGGGGCCTGAGTTATAGGGAAGGATTCGAATTCCTAACGGAATATGATGACGACAAGATTATTACTGTGTTTGTGACAACTAGTCCTGCATGGGAGAATTTAAATATTCTTACTTCAAAGCAAAGGAGGAGGATAGTCATCAGAAATGATGTAGAAACATCTAAATACGTTATAGATAATTACCGTTGGAGTGAGTATGAGCATGTCCTTCCGGAAGCGGATAAGATTCATGCTGTAACTGTAGACGGAATGGAGATATTGGGCGTATACAAGAATCCAAACTGGAAAAAGACTCCAATTAAACCGAGTGAAATAATGGAGGATTACTTCGTAGCACTCATGTTCGGTAATAATATTTTGAATGAGTAATCTGTACGATTTGGATTACTGTCCTACAAAACTACAGGGACAAATGAACCGCCTGTTAGACTGATAGCAAGGTGCCATGCAAAGCGGTGTGCGTCTTCTACGTATGGGTCTTCTGTAACTAGGTGTTGAGGTATAGCTACGAGAGTAATAGCTTGATCTGTACCTGTTTCGGTATGATCTGTAACCACGAGCGTCAGCAAGCTCTATGCTTGAAGTTGCGATCAACACGAAGGCTGTAATTAGTACAAAAAATCTCATAGAAGCCAAAAATAGCTGAACGCTTGCTTATTGTCAATAAAGTTCTCTTATATATTTTGTAGTAAAAGTTAGCAAAGATACATTAACCCTGTATTGCAACCCTAAGTATATCTATACAGCAAAAAATAGTTAGCGGAACCCTGCTAAGGAAGATAACATTGGTTTTAATTTAAGAACTTTAGTCACTTTCCGCTTTATGCTATGGAAACTCCTAAAACGTCAGCGGCTCCAAAGAGTCCCAAACCAAAAGGAAATAAAAAAATGTTAATTGTTATAGTTGTTTTAGCCTTAGCAGTATTGGGGGTAATATATTTAAGTAATCCTACGAAATTGCAAGGAACCGTAACATTTACAGGAGCCTGCTGTACACCGACCGGTTGCAGTGACTTTTCTTGGAATTCCGGAACCTATCCACCATGCTGGCATCCAAGCTCTTTTCTTGGTCGAGGAACATCTTGCGCTGACGATGAAGGGCAGTGCCCTGCAACAGGTGCTTGTTGTGTCGAAGGAGAATGCAGTCAGAGCACTAGACAAGGATGTGGTTATGTCTTTGGAAACTGGTATCCTTCTAATTACTACGGGGACGGTAGTGATTGTGATGATGTTACGTGCCCACCAATGGGTGCTTGCTGTATAACGATGACAGATATTTGTGAAGAAAAATTAGAACGTAAGTGTTCAAGTGGGCTTTGGCATGAAGGAGGTGAATGTCCTAGTGATGATAGTGATCCAAGTAATCCATGTAAACGTAAACCATGCTGCAGTAATGACGGAAGTTGTAGTCTTGATCATGAATCTGAGTGTGATGATCAAGGAGGTACTGTAAGCGACGGTGAAGATTGTGGCCCGAATCCCTGTCCAGGGGCTTGTTGCACAACTGATGGTAGCTGTAGCGAAGACTCTCAAGTTGACTGTCTTTATTTAATTGATTACAAAAGCTGGTATGAAGGGGGATCCTGTGATCCAACACCTTGTCCGGGTACGTGTTGTGCTTCTGATGGTGGATGTACAGAAACAAAACAAGAGGATTGTGCTGCGTGGGGTTCAGAATGGAGTGAAGGTGGTTCATGTAGCCCGAACGAGTGTCCTCAGCCAGGTGCCTGCTGTGTTCCAGAAGGGATGGGTTGTAGTATGTACTTAGAAACAGATTGTGATGATGTAGGTGGAACTTTCCAAGGTGATGGAACGTCATGCGATCCTGATCCTTGTGAGTATGCTTGTTGCGATGCTGCGGCTAGTTGTAGTCTAGCTACATATGATGATTGTGAAGACGGTGGTGATTACATTGAGGGCTCCGATACCTGCGAAACTGATACATGCCCAAAGGGAGCTTGTTGTAGAATAGCTGATGGTCAATGTGCAATTGCTAACGAATGGCATTGTGAGGAAGACGAGGATTATAGTTACGATGGAAGTGATAGTTGTACTCCAAACCCGTGTGAGCAACCCCCATCAGGTTCTTCTGAGTCATCCCAGTCTTCAGAGGGGCAGGAGTCGACTCCTGATGGTGGAGCTGATGATGATACGTCTGGAGATGACGACTCAGGTGATGATGACATGCCTGCAGAGTAGAATTATGTGAGTGAAAATAAGGGGCCGCGAAAGCGGCCCTTTTTAACTACTAAAATGGTGGAACAGATCAGAGTGAGTCGGAACTCTCTATCGAAACAAATTCAGTCAATTGTCCTCATATCTACCATTACTTCAAGCATCTCCTCATAGGCCTTTCTCCATTTGGGATCAGTTCTTATTAAATGCCAAATATCACGCCGTGCCTGTCGAGTAGGTAGAGCATTGTCAATGTAATCTACAACCATATCGTAGTGAACTTCTGGTGGTTGCCTTTTTTGCCGCAGTTCCACCGGTCCAGAGTTCATTATCATAATTGAAGTGTATGTTTCGGTTTCTAAGCATGCAAACAAGATGATGACTTTAGCGCTATTTGAAACTATTGGTGGTCCAGGACCCTCCTTCGCCAAGGCTACGGAGGGCAAGAAGAGGAAGCAATGAACCTGATGTTATTGGTGAGGCTACTCTGGTGGTCCAGGACAGGATCGAACTGTCGACACCTCGCTCTTCAGGCGAGTGCTCTACCAACTGAGCTACCGGACCACTTTGGTGAAAAGAATTGTAATGGAACAGAGAAACAACTTCTAGCATAAATTCTCTAGGCATTTGCAGAATGCTTAATGATTCAGGGATAGCTAAGTTGACAGGATATGGTATAATACTATTATCAATAACAACAAACATGAACGAAAATACAGAACAACCTTTCATAGATAACCAGCGCGAATCAACGCCTATTAATGAGTATCACACGGGGCCTAAGAAGCCTGAAAACATAACTGAGTTCAACCTGAGCGATCTTATGGACAACCGAGTTGAAAGAGCTACAGATGAGTCAGAAGAGATTGCACGAATGCTTGAGAACATTGATCCAAGTATCTTAAAAGGATTAGAGGATGCTGTATCTGGAGCTGATGAAGTAATTGTCCAGAGGGTTCCAAAAACTCCAGAAGACGATCCACATCTACCTAAGGCGTTAGGGGATTACAGGGCAGGAATAAACCCATACAACAATCTTCCACTCAGTATGAGTGATGAGGAAGTTGAAGAGCTGAAGAGAAAGGATTTCAAAATAGCAGCAGCATGCATGCCTGAAGTGGTAAGAGACAGGCTTGTAGTACAAGCAGAAGAGGCCATCAGAAAGTGTTGGAAATTTGAAAAGCTTAATGGTGAAAAAACGCAGATACCTCAGGTGAATGCAGTTGCATTTGTAAATATTGTGAAGGAGTTAGCATACGAAACATACAGTGGAAGGGAGTGGCACGCAGCGGTTAACTTGGCTTTAGGAAGGCTTAATGAAATGGAAGAGGCAGGGAAAATTAACTTTAGTGATGATGGAATGAACGAAAGTATTAAGAATACAGGTAGAAATGCTATTGCGGAGCAATTATATAAAGGCAAGACAAATAACATCCCGCACACCTGTGCATGGACGGATAGTAATGCATTAAAAATTAGAGAGCCGGGATACAAATTAGCAAAAGAACAAAAGGATTCCAGTGAAGGAATGCGAAGGTTACTTGGAGTGAATGAAGGTGATATTCGTGCCTGGGAATTTGCTGAACAAATGACCTACGCTGCAGAAGAGAGCAGATTCGCAGCAGTTGCTTACATGGAAGAAAACTTTCTTGAGTCCTAAATTACACCTTTAAGAATCCCAATCGCGAGAATTAATAGTCCAGCAGCAGCGATGTCCTTTTTGTGAGGTATTTTAGAAAGCATCTCTGAGCAACAGATAACTAGTGAGGCCTGCAGTAAAGTTGCTGTCAGTATCCCCGCTATACCAATAAGTATCAGGTGCTTCTCTGCCAGAAAGACAGGGAAGAATGCAATTACGTCATCTAGTACAGTTGCAAACGATGCTACAAAACCTATGGCGAACAATTGAGTGAATCGTTCAAGTGAAATCTTCTGCATCTTTTTTATCTTCACCTCTGCTTTCGTCTTAGGCTTCTCAACAAATACTTCAAAGTAAATGCAGAAAGAAAGAATAAAAAGAAGTGTAGCAACTATCTGTCGGTAGTAAGGAAGCTGGTCTATCAGCGAAGAAAAGAAGTAGGCGATTGCCGTAGCTGTGGCAACGGCGGTTACTGCTCCGGAAGAAAATGCAATCTTTCCAGTCCTCGTTTTCGTGATGGCTGTAATGACAGGCAAGCGCGTTAGCATGTCATCAATGCCCGTGACAATTTTTATGAAGAAGCCCAGAAAGAAGATTGAGATGTATTCCATAGTTTCGTTTGAGCTGCGGTGAGTGTAGCGCACTTTATGTTTCTCTAGCTATCTCTTCGAGTATAGCAAGCACCTTAGCCTTGTTACTCACAATTGGTGCAATCGCGTCCATCGCCGCAGGACTACTTCCAATATCTGTAACAACCGCACAAAGTAAGCTGTAAGTTTCAATGTTGATTCCATCTATATCGACTCTATGTGTTGCATTTCGAGTCTGATAACCAGTTTTAATATGAAACAAATGGACATCAGGTTCTAGCTTGTACTCAGAGCCTGTCATTTCAATTTCTTCAAAAAACACGGATGCTTGCCCTTCGCCATGTTGTGAGGAGTCAAGATCTGATTGATTTATGCGGTCAACGGTCAAACTTGGCATAGTATGTTTATATACTAGACTACAGATCTATCAACTATTTAGTGGCTTTTCTTCTTCGGTTAGGGACAAGATGTCGGTATCGGAACATTGTCCCAGAACCTGACTTCAGATACTTCTCAAAAGCAAGAGCTTGTTTTTTATTAGGGAATGAACAAACGAATTTTAGGTCCCAAGGTTTGAACTTAGACGTGTGGGAGACTCCTCCATTATTGTGTTTCTGAAGCCGCTCCTTTACAGCCTGTGTTGAGCCGACGTACTGCCGGCCTTCTTCATTTTCAATGACATACACGTAGTGCCACATTGGTCGAACACACTACATTTTTTAGATTGGCCTGCCAACCGTAATCAGGAGGTCCTGACTTAAAAGTCAACCTCCGCTCGCTATTGCGAGACTACGGCTGACAACCTCCTGCGGAGGTTGGTGGAGCTGAGGGGAGTCGAACCCCTGACCTTCTGATTGCGAACCAGACGCTCTGACCAACTGAGCTACAGCCCCAATGATAGAATAGTGATTAAGAGATATAAGTGGTGTTTCTGAGCTACCCGTCCGTACCGGACGGTACGTCCGGGCGGGCAGCCCCAATTTACTTAAGTGTAATTAGATAGTACTAAAAATCCAGATATTCAGTCACTTCGGTATCTCCAATAAAGATCTGTTTAGATTCTCCTTCAGAGGCCTTTCGTATGGCCTTCTTGAGTCCAATGCGGTTAATGACATCTCTAAATCTCATTATTCCACCTTGTGAATTGAAGTCTGTCATATTTGTGAACTGCTCAATCCTAGAACCCTCAATTCTAACACTGCTCATATCAGAAATGATTTTGTATGCTCCCATGTCATCATCTTTTATGTGTGGGGTAAGTGTTTTGATCTGTTCAGTCGTAGCTGTGTCTGTAAATCTTCTCTGTCGTTCCTCGATAACTATCGGAAGCAAATACTTCATTAATTCTTCAGTACCAGTGGTTGTTGCGGATGAGATTACAGAAAATACTTCTATACCTTTTGCCCTCAGGTCCTTAATCAAATTTTCATGTGACTGAACAAGATCAGATTTATTTACGACGACCACTTCTTTCTTTTCAGATAGAGCAAGGGAATGCTCCTTCAGTTCTCCCCTTAGGATTTCATAGTCTTCAGCGAGCTTCTCTACATCAATGGATCCATCCACAAGAGCTCTGGAAAGATCTAGCATGTGAACAAGTATCCCGCATCTCTCTATGTGCTTAAGGAAGTCATGCCCAAGTCCTTTGCCCTCACTTGCGCCTTCGATCAAGCCGGGAACGTCACAAATAATAAAGGATCTGTCATCGATGT
>CAYUBO010000015.1:0-14908 GCA_964443095.1 uncultured Candidatus Peribacteria bacterium
AATGCACGTGAGTTATTCCAGGAATGCGAAGGTGTGGCTGTACTTGATCACAGTACTAGTGTTCTGCAACGGTTCCATTCTCAGCTTCGAGAAATGGAGCACACAGTTTCTGCTGCCAGTAACGTTCAACTTCTGCAGGGTGATATGACAAGAGGATTTGCATCTGTCTTGCATCACCATGTTGTAAAAAGGGCTATCCCATCGCTTGATCAAGACAGTGCAATGGACCTATGTAAACAGCTACAAAGCCTTACTCCAAGGCGGATAATGGAGCTTTTTGGGTTACCACACTTCAAATACAAAGAGGATGCTTTGGATCTTCAGGAGCTTAATGGACGTATTACTTTTGGGTTTGGGAGCCTATTTTTCGAAGGTCTGCTTGCACACATAGAAGAGCAGCTGCGTATAAAACTTATTGAACTATTTGGCTGGAAACTAGGGAAATTATCCCAAGCCCTCGAGCCTCTCCACGACGGACTCTGTCAGTACTACACAGACAATGCAATTCACATGGTTGGAGAGATGAAGGATCTTCACAATGGTGGATTTCCACTCTTCACTTCTGTGTACCAGGTCACAAGTTATAGGAATAGGCAGGGAAGACCTATTTTAAGAGGCAAGCCGCACAAGGGTGCCCGAGATTCTTTCCCAAGATTTGATGTAGATCGATTCATAGATAAATGCATGAGCAAATACAAAATTGAATTTTCAGCTGTGGAGCACGGAGCAGAAAACGTGACTCATGAAGACACAGGCACAGGGGATTTTCCGCATAATCATCGTTACAAATTTCTTGCATCATATGGTCCCTCTATTCACAAAGAACCCCACAAGAGAGATAGAAGAGATCAGCGATCCCGAGGAAGAAGGAGACGTCATTGATTGCATCCTGTGAATAGTATCAGTGGTATAGTGTCTTCATGTCTATCCAAGAACGAATTCCACTCTTCGATACGGCAAAGTTCTTCCTGATACTTCTGGTTGTGTTGGGTCACATGTGCGAAATTTATTATGGATCCAGTGAGACAGCACAGTCTCTGTACATATTTATTTATGCGTTTCATATGCCGCTTTTTGCCTTTATTAGCGGGCATTTTTCTAAATCAAATGTTGATGATAAATCAGTCCATAAAGTGCAAAAGCTATTCCTGATGTATCTCGTATTTCAGGTCTTGTATGCGATAGCACGCTTCTTAATGCTTGGTGAAATTATGTCTCCTATGAATATAGTGTTTGTTCCATATCATCTGATGTGGTTCATTCTCAGCCTTGCTTTCTGGAGAATGCTACTTCCGTATGTTGCAAAAGAACGCTTGCTTATAGTTGTTGCAATACTCTTGGGACTAATGATCGGTTACGTCGGTGCAGGATCTACTTTAAGTCTCTCAAGAACTGTTGTTTTCTTCCCGTTCTTTCTTGCGGGATATCACATGAAGCGTGAGCACATTCTTGCATTGAACAAGTTGCCTTTTCGGCTTACCGGAGCGACTTTATTGATTATTGGGCTATTCTTATCTTTCAGATTCAATACCGATATAAATCCATTCTGGCTTTTTAATAAGTTCCCTTATGCATCGGGTGGATATACCGAGTTTCACAGAGCAGGTTATTACCTTCTTGCTTCTGTTATGGGTCTTTCATTCTTATCCATACTTCCTCGTGGCAAGACGATGGTCACAGGACTAGGTTCAGCAACATTGTATGTGTATCTGTTCCATGGATTTTTTGTAATGCTTTATAGGTCGCTGAATTTTTATAACACTCAACCGATATCAATGGCGATTGCTTATGGAGTAATAGTCAGTGTGGGGCTTTTCTATTCACCTCGGTTGCTCAGGTTATTGCCAAAGAAATAAGGATTGATCTATTCAGCTTTCTCCTCATCCCTAATAAACTCCAGCGTCCTCACAAGAAAGATCGCTTCGGGGTTACTCGGATCCAAATAAAACACTTTCTCTAGGGCTATATAAGCATCTTCAAATTTTGCGATTTTAATCGCAGATGCCGAAAGGCTTACGAGTGCCTCTACGTCAGTTGGGTCTACTTCTACAACTTTGGAGTATGAACTGAATGCTTCTTCGTACCATTGGTTTTCAAATGCTAAGTATCCAAGATTAAAGTGAGCAGCCGTATGATCAGGCTGTAGATAGATCGCCCTCTTGAGTTGTTCAATAGCTCCATCAACATCATTCCGTTCCATGTGTATGATCCCCAAGTTGTAATGAGCAGCTGCAGTTGGATTCAATTCAATCGACTTATTAAACATCTCTTCTGCCTCATCCATTCTTCCCTCAATCCAGTACACGCTCCCGAGCTTGCTGTGTGGAAGGTAATAGTCCTCTGAGTATGCCATCGCATTCTCAAACAAGCTTTGGCTATTTCTCCATACGAGTGATTGTTTGTGTGAGAGCAATCCAAATCCTATGCATATGATCATGACTATGATCAATGCACCATTTCTGTGGTTATTTGATCTATCCCAGAAATATTTAAATGCAATCGCCAATAAATATAGAATCCCGATCATCGCAACATACGCATACCTATCTGAAGCATAAAAGTAATCTGTACTCCCCTGCCCTTTGTTGAAGTTGCTGAAGGTTGGAGCGAGTGCCAGCAGGAAGAAGCCCAACCCGAATGCAATCGATCTTTTCTTCTTCCATGTGTACGCAATGATCATTATCAAGCCAATGACAATGATCAGTGAAAGAGCAATATCAATATTGGTTATGCGAACAGGATCCGTGTACGGATAGAAAACAGAAAGGTTTGATGGGATCAATAACTTCTGCAAATAGAATGTTGTGCTGCGCATTGCTATCAAAACCCGATCACTTAGTGGGGCTGCGTCAAAGCTTTGGGTTTTACCGATGATCGCAATGATTCCAAATATAATTGCGACAGCAAAATGGGGGATTTTCTCTTTTAGAGACTCAAAATCCACTTTTCGTTTCTGCAGGTGATCAATGAGTAATAGCAGAACAGGCAAGATGATCACCTGTACTTTTGCCATCAATGCAAAAGCAAAAAGGAAGATGCTTGTTGCATAATCTTTTCCTGATCCGCTTTCCCTGTAGCGAAGATATGAGATCAGGCTCAATAGGAAAAAGAATGTAGATAGAACATCCTTGCGTGCGCTGGCCCATGCGACAGCCTCGGTTGAAAGCGGATGTACAGCAAAAAGAATTCCGCACAGAACAGATACCCATTTCTGTTTTGTAAGAATAAAAAGCAGCCACGCAACAAGTAGTGCATTCATAGTATGCAGTATCAGATTACTCAGGTGATAGATCATGGGATCAAGCCCCCCAATCAAATGATCAATCTGATAACTAAAAAGTGTCAGTGGGATGTATAGCTCGGGGTCATATGTTGTGAGAGCTCTCGAGATTGATGCAGGTGTTATTTCCTGAACAGTTGGATTTGCAAGTATCAACTGGTCATCATCCAGATATACAAAGCTGTTTTTGAGTGATGAGCTATACATACCGAATGTGATCACAATGAATATGATCACGATCAAAGCTACCTTTGAAACACTCTTTGTAGGCATTAAATCTATTGTAGTGCTTTTGAACGCCGCAAGTGTAGGCCGTCCTTGCCACATGCATATTAAATCTGTTCTTGTAATAGTTCACTCATGGCTAAAAGTGCCAAAATTTGGTATTATGATTTGATTCATATACAAACATGTTGCGCGTAGAAATTGATATCGAAAGGCCACTTTCTCTCGCTCTAATAACGATGGGTGTTGGGGGGTTTGTTGTGTGGAGTCATGTTACTGCTCCCGAAGCTCCTGTGATGGCAGATGTTAATGAAATGCAGGACGAGATCGCAGATAACGTTGGAGGAGTTGCACCGCAGGTTGAGATCCAGAAGAGCGAAGAAGAAATGAAGAGACTTCGCATTCAACAGCAGGTACTTGAACGTCGTAAGGAAATCCTAGAGCACCAGCTCAGAACTCTTGAGCAACAGCAAAAGATTATGGGATCTCATGCTGGGCCTGAGGTTGAAGAAGAGTTCAGAAAAAGCATTCAACTCATCACATCTCTTGTTGCAGATCAGAGAGCTGCTGAAGCTCGTATGCTTACTGCTCTTAAGAGCATGTGGGAATCTGAAGGGCGCAGCGCCATTGCAACTGCAGGAGAGACTGCACTCAGTCCTATTCGCCTAAGCTGGCCACTGGATCCTCTCTGGGGTATTTCAGCGGGATTCTTGGATGAAGATTATGAAAAGACATTCGGATTCCCACATCCAGGTATAGATATTCCGGCGTTGCAGGAAACAGTCATAACTGCATCGGCAGACGGTGTAGTAGATGAAGTTATAGTTTCCCCAATCAATGATAGTTACAACTGGATACGTGTTAAGCACGATGGGTTTGCCACTGTGTACGGACATGTTCTGGAGAATTACGTAGAGGAAGGGCAAACAGTTTGGGAGGGCGACCCGCTTGGTATAAGCGGTGGAATGCCGGGAACACCGGGTGCAGGTGGCTACTCCACAGGACCACACATGCAACTTGAGTTGTGGGAAAATGGTGAAGCGATTGATCCCCTGCCTCACCTTCCGTACGTTGCATCGTTTAATGCACTTGGAAAGTACAACAGGTAAATATCAAATGATCTCAAGATCTTCTGCCTGCTTTTTGGCGTACTCATCTGTCATACCGCAGACGTAATCTTTCACTGCTTCATGTAATGAATCCGTTTTCTCTTCGAATTCGATAATCTTTGCGCTGGGATCTTTCATGTAGTGCTCACACAGTGAGCTCACAATCACTTTTCCTTTATTGCTTCTCTCAACTATTTGCGGATGGAGATACATGTTGTCCCAGAGGAATGTACGAAGCTCATCCAGCTCCTTTCGCATTCCACTTGAAAAATAAATCAGTGACTCAGTACATGCGTACACATCTTTCACTTCAGAAATCCCCTGCTCAGAAATCTTCTTTTCTGACGTGTCATACAGATTATGTACGAGTAGATGAATAAGTGCCCCCCGAAGAGATGTCTCTCTACCTCTGCGGCGTTCATGTGCAAACTGAGCAAGTGGAACATCCGTGAGATCTTTCATCGTAAATAGACCCTGACTTATTCCATCTTCACAGTCATGAGCTGAGTATGCGATCTCATCAGCAATGTTAACTATCTGTGCTTCAAGCGATGGTGCGTGCTGCAATATCTCATCCGGTTGGTCATGAGGTGTTTGATGTTTAATCAATCCATCAAGAATCTCCTGGTTGAGGTTTAGCCCTTCAAATAGCGATGAATGCTCCTCGAGCACTGTCACAATTCTGTGCGATTGGATGTTGTGCTCAAAGAACGAATTGTGTTTTTTCATCCATTCATTAAGTGTTTCTTCTCCTGCGTGCCCAAATGGCGGATGGCCAAGATCGTGAGCGAGGGCAATGCACTCCGAGAGATCTTCATTTAGTTTAAAAGTCCTCGCAATGTCACGACTTAGGAGTGCAACTTCCATCGTGTGCGTGAGGCGTGTTCGGTAATGGTCACCCTGCCCCGTAATAAACACCTGTGTCTTTCCCTTCAATCTTCTGAATGATTGTGAGTGAACAATCCTTCCACGATCTCTTTGGAAGGGGAATCGTGTTTCATCATCGTGCTCCCGCTCCTTTCTACCGGCTATTCCATCGTGCGGTATCGCATACGATGCTAGTAGTTCGTTTGCGGCCTGCAACCTTTGCTGGAGGGTTTCCATGAGAGAAACCATTAAATCACGATTCAGTGTTTATTACACGTCCAAACGACCGTTGAGCGGGCTACGCTTGTCCCCTTTACACAAGGGGGGTGGTCGCAATGCTAGTCCACGAACTAGTATGATTTGACCTCCCGTTTACAAGCTGATTGAGAAGAAACGTATGCCGCTCTGACGTGTCATTTAGACTTGGGAGGTAGCATAGCGTCTGCAAAGAAGGCATCCAAAGTTTAGCCCTTGCTTAAGAGGAAAACTCCTTGCAATCCAGATTTGTGTTCACAGTTTCTTCCAGTAGAAAAAGTGGACACCAAGTAAAGTAAAGACGACATGTGCGGTTGACGACCTACAGAAGAACACACGCTAGTACATTAGAGTGACCGTTTTTAACCCCCTCTCGATCTCCTCCTCTGTAGCTCCAGAACGTATCAGAATCACACCGTGTGCACTCTTTCATGCGTTCAATGTGTTCTTCCTTTACCCCGGCTGACAAAAATTCGTCTTTAGAGGCCCTCTGAAGGTCGCAAGAGTCTTGTACGCGGTAATCCTTGCCTAACATGTATATCTCGTGTTCAGGGCCTCTAAAATCGCTGCAGCGAATACACAGAGATGGTCCAGCACCAATCAAGACATCAGACGGATCAATATCAAACTCTTCTTTTAGCATACGGAAATGTTCAGTAATCGCTTTCGCAAGAAGTCCGCGCCATCCCACATGGAGAACGCCGAGGATATTATTCTTCGGTTCGTACGTTACAAACCCCTGACAGTCTGCAGTTCGCAAACAGAGTACAAGTCCTTTTGTCGATGTAATCATTCCGTCAGCCTGCTCAGATCTATCAAGTGAATCATCGACCCGGATCGTACAGTTCTCATGCACCTGATGAAGGCCGGCATGTTTTTCTGCACCAATCAACTTCGCAACTTCTTCATCTGATCGGATATCGTCTTCCTTTGTGAAGAGAATTGTCCGAACATTCCTGTGCGGTCTGAGAATTGAGAATGGCTGTTCAATCATCGAGAGTGGAGAGGGAGTGAGGAATCAATTCGATCACATCCATTGCAGTGTATGAATATCCTTTTTCCTGAAAAAGAATTTCTCCTGCACGCTTCACTATCCTTCCCGCAGTTTTTGTTGCGATTACACGATCGATACCCTGTGCAATTAATCCACCAATCAACCCAGCAAGAACATCACCGGTTCCTCCGACTGTCAGGCCTGCATTTCCGCCTTCAATCGTTTCTGAGTTTTCTGGACTGATCAAAGTATCAACAGGACCTTTTAGAAAGAACACAGTTCCATCCTGCTGAGCTATTTCTGAAGCATCTTCCTGTGTTAGTCCCATGCGCTCCATCTCTCCGAGGTGTGGAGTGAGAACAGCTTCTTTTCCTTTGATCATCTTCAATGTGTTTTCCTCAAGCGCACTAGCATCCAATACGAGGGGACAGGATGCTCCTGCAACAATCGTTTCTATTGCTGAGAAAGCCTCCGGTGTTCGTGAGATCCCCGGACCGATTACGGCACTGTCCATTGTCGCAAGAAGTTCCAGAATATTTTCAGTATCAGTTGTGTTCAGTTCATCAAACTCAAATGGGTGTACCTGAAAATTGTTGGAAGCATTCGTTGCAACTTCTCTGTGGCACATTGGAATACATAAATAGATCAGATCAACACCACTTGCTTCAGCAGCGAGCGCTGTAAATATCGGAGCACCGTGCATGGTCCTGCTCCCGCCAATGACAGCTATCTTTCCATTCTCGCCCTTGTGAGAGTCTGGCCGCCTTTCCATACATCCATGCTACAGATTTTGGTGTCTCTGTGCTACGCTCAAGGGTAATGATTGAGCTTATCATTCTCGTAGTAGGTGTTCTGGTTCTTTCGGCCTTCTTTGCGGGGTCTGAGGCATCATTACTCACTCTCACAGAAGCAGAAGTTGAAGCAATGGCACAGAAGAAAAAGCTCAGTGGCCGTTTGCTAAAAAAAGTTTTCTCGTGGGAAGACAGATACATCATTGCAATTGTGATTCTCAATAACATAGTAAACATTGTTGGATCGATAGCAGTGGGTCAGACTGTTGTTAGACTCTATGGAAATGCAATGCTGGGTGTGACAACAACTGCTCTCACATTTGGACTAATTCTCTTCTCAGAAGTGATTCCAAAGAGTCTGGGGGTGCACTATGCACACAGAATTTCACCGGTTGTTGCACCAATTGTATTAGCTTTCACTATAGTGCTCATGCCGCTGATAGTGGTATTTCAATTAATTACGAATCTGTTTAAGGGAGGAGATATGAGAAAGGTTGGGACAGAGGAGCAGATACGGTCACTCGCAACGCTCGGTCGTCGTGCCGGACACATTGAAGGAGATGAAGGGCACCTCGTTCACCGTGCATTTATTCTCAACGACAAAACTGCGGGCGACATCATGACGCCACTGAAAGATATTATCGGAGTCTCAGCGGAGAAAACTGTAGAGAAAGCGTGGGAGAAAATCAGTGACATTCCGCACTCACGATTTCCAGTCTTCGGAGCATCCATGCATGAGATAGAAGGGATGCTTCTTAAGAGTGATGTTCTCGAAGCGCTCTACGATGGTCGTGGTGATCAGCTAATCACAGAGATCATGCGGGATGCATTGGTGGTTCTTGGGGAGATCAACGGAGACGATCTGATCAGACTCTTCCGCGATGAGCACAAGCACCTTGCAGTTGTGCAGGATGCAGAGCACACGGTTGGCCTCGTCACATTTGAAGACGTACTTGAAGAACTTGTCGGAGAGATAGAAGACGAGACAGATGTGGGAGACTGATCAGGTGAGTGATCGTTCAACGATCTCTTTCACCTGCGTGCGGAATCTTTCTTCATTAAATTCTTTTGTGTGATCACGGATCATCTGTGGATCAAATTGCATTTCTTCAAATCTATTAAGTGCTTCCTCAATTGCTTCCGCTGTTTGATCTGCAAAGAAGAGACCGGTCACGGAGTCTTTCACCGTGTCCAGTGCCCCACCTTTCGCAAATGCAATCACGGGCGTGCCGCATGCTTGGGCCTCAAGAGGTACGACTCCGGCATCCTCCATTTGGGGGAAGAGAAGTGCGCGGGCTGACTGGTACAGATCACGCAATTTCTCTTCCGGAACGAATCCGAGAATTTCTACTGTTTCACCTGCGAGCCGTTTAAGCCTATTAAGATCACGTCCTGTTCCGGCAATCTTGAGCTGCAACTTCAATCGATTTGCAGTCTCAATCAGCAAGTCAAATCGTTTGTATGGAACAAGTCTTCCAACCGCAAGAAAACCAGCTCTGTCATCAGATCTTTTTAGTTCTTTCTCAAAGAAAAACTCACCAACTGGTGGATAGATCACAGTGCTCTCGCGTCCGTAAATCCTTTTGATCCTTTCCTGAGTAGTCATGGAATTTGCAATGAAGTGATCAACACGTTTTGCAGTTGAGAGATCCCATCGGCGAATATCACGTAGCTGCCCCCGGACTCTCCGCTGCATAAACCCCGGAACTCGATAATCTTTTAAGTACTGTTTTTCCATCTCCCACGCATACCTCATTGGAGTGTGGCAGTAGCATATGTGCACTGCGGAAGATGGTGGGATGATTCCTTTTCCAATGGCATGAGATGAACTCAGGACAACATCAAAATCTGATAGATCAATATCTTCCATTATTCGTGGCATGAGTGGAAGAAGCGGTGGGTGCTTACGAATCAAGCTGTACCATTTCTGGAGACGGCTCACGATGATATTTGCCTTGCCGAGTTCAGAAAGTTTCTTTCGATTTGCAACGGTTGTGTAGAGAGGAGCTTGCGGCCAGAGTTCATGAAACTCTTTGAGGACATGTTCTGCTCCTCCAAACACAGGAAGCCAGTCTGCGATTACTGCAATCTTCATGATAGTGCGTGTAGAGTACAGCAGCTTTCATAGGATTTCCTCTATCATACTTCCCAGTGCTCAAGCCTTCCCGCCGTTTGCCGAAGAAGTTTAAAAGACCCGTTTCGCCACAGACGCGAAATCTGGTAAAACGTCGTATGGAGAGGAAGAAAACATTCTCACGGGATAGATGGAGAAGAGTCTTCAGGCGCATTCAACACTGGCTCGTGAGCGCACAGAAATCATTCGTTCGATGGGGGACTGTCCTTCTCGCACTTCTCATCATTCTGTTCGTTGGTCTTATCCTATTTTCACCGGCGATGCATATCCGTGAAATTACAGTCGTACGTCTCGATCCACGACTGGATATCGAAGAGGTTCAATCCGTACTGATCCCATTTTTCGATCAGCATCTTTTCTTTCTGCCGGCAAGTGAAGTAATTTCTCTTGTTGAAGAGAGTGTTCCGGATGCACAGGAAGTTAGAATAGAAAAGCGTTACCCTTCTGAGCTTGCTGTTCATGTCGGGCTGCATCCTCTCATTGCCCGCATAAAAATACGTGATCCGGATGTATCAGAAGAAGATGTCCTCACTCATACGGGTGCATATTTCGATTTTCTCACAGAGCAGGGGATTTATGTCTCAACAGTGGCATTGCAGAATGCCCAGGCACTTCCAATGATCACATTTGTAGATTGGGGAGTGAGGCCGCTTCAAGGGACAAAATTAATAGATCCATCATTTCTCCAGAAAATGGATGCTGCGGAAATATCCCTGACCCAACAATTTGGAAAACCTGTGAAATCCCGCACGATTTTCATGAGGGCGCAGGAATTTCATATAGAACTTGAGGATTACACATTGTGGTTTGATGTACGCACTACCATAGAAGATCAGCTTCAGCGGTATCGTACATTCCTTCAATCGGTCGATCTGTCGACTATTTCAGAATATATTGACTTACGCCTTGCTGATCGTGTGATCTATAAATAGTGAGATATAAATTACTTGACCGTTTAAGCAAGTCTTACCATCAAAATGCCTTGCTGAGTCTTCACGATTTGCGCAAATAGTTCTAATGTAGATGGGATGTTTGAATCCATCCTGGCTGTCTTGATGATGGGCATGTTCCCAACGCAGGATCTCCCTCTGCAGCCTATGCCGACTCTGGCGAGCCTATCCGTTTCACTTCCGAGTGAGACTTTAGAGATCGAAGAGCATGTATCTGCTTCAGGGGTTCTTGTAATTGATGTGGCCAGCGGACAGAGACTCTTCTCATCCGAAGAAAATAAGAGACGACCAATGGCGAGTCTTACAAAGATAATGACAGCCCTGCTTGTTGTGGAAAATCATGATCTAAATGAGAGGGTACGAATTCCAAGAGGCGTTGAAGATACAATTGGAAACAAAGTGTATCTGGAAGAAGGAAAACACTTCTCAGTCGGAGATCTACTCTCTGCATTACTGATCAGTTCCGCAAATGATGCGGCAAAGGCACTTGCTATTTATCACAGCGGATCACTATCCGCATTTACAGAAGAGATGAATGCTAGAGTCAAAGAGTTGGGGCTAAAAAATACTTCTTTCTCAGATCCAATTGGACTCGATAACCCCGATCAGTTTTCAACGGCGCAGGACATAGCGTGGATCACAATGTTCGTGCAGCGTTATGAACCTATTGCAGTGCGAATGCGTAAGCGTGGAATGAGGATATTCAGTAAGGAAGGAGATGAAATATTTCTTGCTCACACGCATGCACTTATGCATGCAGAAAAAGATGTAACAGGAGGAAAAACAGGTACAACAAATGGGGCAGGACAGTGCCTAGTTTCCCTGGTTGAGGAGGAAGGAACAGAATATCTTGTAGTTATTATGAACTCTCTCCAGCGATACAAGGACATGCGTGCTATCTTGGAAGTACTCAGAGGGCAGCCTCTCGTGTAACCTAGCATCTCGTGCAGTCTCAACTCTACACCACTCGTCATTGGCTTTCGGTACGCGTAAGGCTGATCTGCGTAGCTGTCTTCATTTTTGCATCACTGCTTCCGCCGTATATCCCCAAGGCAGCACTGGCTCCGCAAGAGACGGAGATACCGGTCCCACAGTTCCTGCTAGTTGAGGAAGGATTCATTATGAAGTCTTCTTCTTTGACCAAGAGTGGATCACGACGCGCGTATGCAGAGGGGGTTGACCATATTGTGAAAGAAGGAGAGAGCATAGAAAAACTCGCGAACAGATATGGGATTGCAGCAGACACTGTTCGTTGGGCAAATGATCTTGAAGGTCGCGCGCTTCAGCCGGGACAAGAAATCCTTATCCTCCCTGTTGATGGAGTATTGCACACGGTTACCCGAGGGCAGACACTCTCACGAATTTCAGAGCTCTACAGTATTGATCAACAAATGATCATTGATCAGAACAAACTCAAGAGCACGTTCCTTCTCGCAGGACAGGAACTGATTGTCCCAGGTGCACAACCGATTGTCGGAAAGGCAGTTGTTGCATCAGTCGATCCGCCACCACCTTCGGAAGAGAAAGATGAACCAAAAGAGCAACCGGCAAAGATCGTGCATCGAGATTCACCACACGGATTCACACCATCACCAACAGTCGGGGTTCTGCAGAAGCCATGCAGTTCGGAGTGCTTCAATACGCAGTACTATCATGCACGCCACTACGCGCTGGATATGCAGGAGAGAGGAGGAGGCCCGATCTATGCTGCAGAAGATGGAGTAGTAATCCGTTCTGATTACGGATGGAATGGTGGGTATGGAAACGTAGTCGAAGTTGATCATGGAAATGGTCTGGTCACGTTGTATGCGCACAACAAGGAGCACTACGTTCAGGAGGGAGATCTGGTCAAACGGGGACAGACCATTGCATGGATGGGTAATACAGGTCTTGTGTACGGAAGCACAGGAATCCACGTTCACTTTGAGGTTCGGCTGAATGGAGTGAAAAAGAATCCAATTTTATATCTGGAATAGGCCTAAATTTGTTGTCTACGAGAGGATTTTTCGGTAACGTTCCGAGGCTTTTCCATGCCATTAAGGGGTAGGGGAAAGTAATTGTCCCCCTTCGTCCCGCATCCGCGGGACTACGGAGGACAAAGGACCTTGGGTCTCGCACTGCGCACTGCGTGCTTGTGCTCAACTCCAATTCGCCTTTGGGGGCATAGCTCAGCTGGTTAGAGCGTCCGCCTGTCACGCGGAAGGTCGAGGGTTCGAGTCCCTTTGTCCCCGCCACCTATCACTGTTCTTCTTGCACCACTCTGAGATTACCAAAGCATCAGGTTTATTTTTTTGTGCCATAGGACCACGCATTGTGTGAACCATCCCGCTAGTTGCACAGAACTGGGGGAGTTCTTCATATTTTTCTCTGTAAGCTTTTGCAGATTCCTCAGCACGATTTAGCCACCCGGATGTGTATCCACCAAAAGTATTCGCTTGCTCACGTATAAGTGGAAGGTAGAGATGAGAAAGAATCATCTCAGCATTATCCGGCATGTGTGACAGTCCAACGTGATACCTTTTGTTCATTATTTCAGGAACACATCCTTGATTCGTAGGCACACCAAGGAACTGATAAATTCGCTTAAGTAAACCCTCAGGATCTTTTTGTATCTCATCAAAGAAACCAACAAAGATTTGTTCACGAGAAAAATGTTGTGACCAATTTTCCAGCATACGAACGTAGTCACTACGTACTTTTGAAACTTGTGATTGGACATGAAAAAGAAGCTTCTCTAATGGAATCTCATCAACATTGCTAATATTGTGCACTTTCATAAAGTACATACATGCATGAGACCATGCACGCTCAATGGGATTACGTATGATGAATATAATTTTTGGGTCAGGATAAATCTTTTTAATATGCATTATTCCTTCGTCTGGCAGGGAGCAATGTGTAGCACCAATTTCCCCTAAAAAACGTTCATCACGATTCTCAAAAAGAGATCTATACCAATCGTCTGATCGAGAGCACAAAAAATATCTGATCTCCCATGGCATGTTTAAAATTCTTTTTCCGCAAAGATGATTTCTCAGACACTTTTTCATATTAGAACGCCACCCGCTGTTGAATATATTTTTGTTGGCGATTCGTTCACGCAGTGATATCAGGTTTTCTAAATAGTAAGATTCATCAAAGTACTGCAGCTCCTTAATCGGCGGTAGCCATATATCGGGATGGGTCTTCAGGTTTTCATGTAACCACGTGCTTCCGCTACGGGCAGTCCCGATACCAAGGAGATTTGGAGATCGCATGGGGCAATATAGTATCAGATCCCCAATTTTTACTTTTGATCTCTCTACTCTGCTACGATGCCCTCAATGCGACATGCATTGATTATCGCTTGCTTAATCGTATTTCTGCCTGTGTCTGCTCATGCGCAGGAGATAAAACGCCATAGCTCGTTTTACGATATGCAGCGGGAAGTCATTGAGTACTTGAAACCAAATCACATGCAGCCACTAAAAGTAGGACAATATATACTGGATGATCTTCCAGATGGGAGTCATTTAAGAGTTGTCTACAGTTCCGATCGGGTCATTCCGATAACCATTGAGCTAACGGATATTTCCTTTCCAGACATCTTGCTCGTGTATCTGCAGCCTGCAATTGAGGGAGAAGTACTAATACCTCTTAAGAAGTCCTGGGCATGGAATGGCAAAGCGGATGGAGTTGCAATTCACACGTACGGCCTCACAGAAACCCCGGTTCTCATTGCAGCCGGAATAGGATTGGAACCATCATCAATGATGAGACTGGGTGCAGCACTAAAACATTTTACGTACCCGGAACCATTTAGATTCTCATCCACAAATCTTCTTTCAGGGTATTACCTCACAACCATTCCGTTCAGTGCGCTTTGGGGATCTATCCTGATCATTGCACTATTCATCGTGATCATAATAAAACGCAAGAGAGCATTCCCGGTCATTGGGATCACATGCTTTATCTTTCTAGCTGTCTATCAAGTACGGTTCCTCACAGACATCGCATCATCAACGATTCGTGATAGAAGTGAATGGAAGAATAACCAAACATTCCATGAGCTTGGAGATGTGTATCCTATTGCAAGTACGCTAAATAAGATTTCTGAAATGTCACAGAATGAAATAAGTGTTTCTGTGTGTGGTCGTATGTTAAGCCCTCTCAAGTACTCGCTTTATCCGACTTCTGTAACACCTGCTTCAGAAAGTTTTTCTACTGCAACTCACGCCGCTCTCATTTATCCGTGGTTCGCTTTCAAAGGAACATTCTATTGTGAAGATCAATCACGAGGAGGTTTTGCTGTTGATGAATTTGC
>CAYUBO010000016.1:0-14716 GCA_964443095.1 uncultured Candidatus Peribacteria bacterium
CCGACCATCTGCTTATCAATAGCACGTATGATGAGTATGTTTTTATTCTTCTCGTCTTGCGTGATCTCGATTCCGTCCGGAACTGCGTAGTCGATCGGATGTGAGAATCCAAGATTGAGTGTGAGCTTCTTGCCTGCTGCCTGAGCCTTGTAACCAACACCGATGATCTCAAGTTTCTTTTCGTATCCTTCACTCACGCCAACGACCATGTTATTGATCAACTGACGAGTGAGACCATGACGTGCGCAAGCATCCGCAGAATCATCCTTTCTCTCAACTACTACCTTATTCTCTTCTACCTTCACCGTAACTTCAGGAAGATACTCATAGCTGAGCTCTCCTTTGGATCCTTTCACAATCACTGTTGATCCTTTGACCTCTACGGTAACTCCGGATGGGATAGCCACTGGTTTCTTTCCAATACGAGACATAATTATGCAACGGTACAAAGAACTTCACCTCCAACTTTATTCTTGCGGGCATCTGAATCTGTCATGAGACCTTGGCTGGTTGTAAGAACTGCCATTCCAAATCCACTTAGAACAGATTTAAGGTCACCAACACCTTGATACACACGACGACCAGGCTTGCTGACACGTTTGAGTTCAAGTTTCGGTTTGTCTTCAATGAATGTAATTTCAATATCCTGCTTCGGGGCTTCTCCGATGATCTGAATATCAGCAATCCATCCTTCTTTTTTAAGAAGTTCGCAAAGCTGTACTTTGATCTTTGAATGAGGAGCACGACAGTACTTTCGTCCCACATGTTGCGCGTTGCGCATGCGGGCCAGTAGATCACCTATGGGGTCAGTAACAAATGTCATGGTATTACCAGGAAGATTTCTTAACTCCGGGAATCTCACCGTTTCGGGCAAGTTCACGGAAACAAATACGACAGATTCCAAAGAACCGCATGAAACCATGTCGGCGGCCACATAGGCCACAACGATTATAGATGCGGGTTGGGAACTTAGGTTTGCGCCCTTCTCCCTTCGCCTGAAGGTACTTGTTTAGCTTTGTCTTCTGCTTGTGAACAATTGCACGTCTAGCCATTAGCTTTCAGGGGTAGAAGATGATTCTGTGGATTCCTCCTTGGGATCTTTGGGATCTTTGGGATCCTTATCCTCGGATTCTTTGGATTCCTCGGTTGCTTCGGATTCTTTTTCTTTCGCCTCCTCAACTGCCTTCTCTTCCATCGCCTTCTTAGCCTTCTCCGCCTCTTTCGCCTCCTCTTCCTCATCCTTCTGAGGCCTGAACGGAACACCAACCTGTTTGAGCAATGCTATAGCCTCTTCGTCACTATCTGTTGTCGTCTTTATTTGCACCTGCAAACCAAAGATCTGCTTTGCATCCGGAGGAGGAACTTCCGGGAAGATGGAATGGTCTTTTATTCCGATTGAGTAGTTTCCTTGCCCATCAAGGTTGCGAGATAGGCCACGGAAGTCACAGATACGTGGAAGTGCATAACTCAAAAGACGATCAAGGAACTGCTCCATTTGTGGACCACGGAGTGTGACCTGTGCGCCTACAGTCATTCCTTCTCTTGTCTTGAAGTTCGAGATTGCTTTCTTAGCCTTCGTGAAAACTGGACGCTGACCTGTGATATCTGCCATGCATTCTCCGACGTACTCATGCATCTCCTTGCTATCCATCTTGGTCTTACTGATTCCAGTGCTCACGACGACTTTCTCAATACGTGGCAATGCATATATGTTCTTCTGCTTCAGCTCTTTCTTGAGAGCTTCCTGGACAGATCCGTTGAGCCGACTATGGAGAGTGTCGTATGTCATTTAAGAACCACGTTGTGAAGAACGATTTGTAGAACGCTGTGTTTGATCCGGAACGGATTGATCTTCCTGTCTTTTTCCTGATCCCTCTACTGCCTGTTCTCCTACTTCTTCGATTACATCTGCACCAAATCCCATCTTCTTCCAGAATGGTCCCTTCTCCTGCGTACTCTTCTCTTTCTTTTCCCCCACTCCCGATTCCCCACTTCCCGATCCCTTTTCCTGTTCCTTCTCTTTCTTTGCCTTACTAGGTGCACTTGCTTTTACCGTCTCTCCACTCTTCTTTGCAATGCGCTGCTTCTTTCCTTTGTCATCAAATTTGAAACCAACACGCGTGCGCTTCTTTGTCTTTGAATCAACAACCATCACATTGCTCACGTCTATACTTGCTTCGTATTTTACGATCTGTCCTGGACGCTGAGGAGTGGATTTCACATGCTTCGTTCGCATATTGATGTCTGCAACAACAACCTTGTGCTTGCTTTCCAAAACCCTCAGTACCTGACCGGTCTTTCCTTTATCCTTGCCGCTGATAACTACGACTGTGTCGCCGGTTCGGATTTTCATAGTACGTCGGGAGCGAGAGAAATAATCTTTTGGAATCCTTTTCCACGAAGTTCACGTGCAACAGGTCCGAATACGCGAGTACCTTTCGGTAAACGATCTTTTCCGACAATTACACATGCATTGTCATCGAACCGGATTCCACTGCCATCTTTTCTTTTTGTAGTTGCACACGTTCGCACAATTACAGCACGTTCCACTGCTTTCTTTTTTACAGTTCCTCGTGGCGCCGCCTCTTTCACTGCAACAACAATCACATCCCCAACATGAGCGTAGCGGCGCTTGGATCCGCCAAGCACTTTGATGCACATAGCGCTCTTTGCGCCTGTGTTATCTGCCACTTTGAGGACACTATTTGCCTGGATCATGCTTCATCTGGGGAATCACTTTTAGGCTTTTCCTTGTCCGGCAAAGCCCCGTCAGGAGCGGAGTCGGATGACTCTTTATCGTCGGACTCCTTGGAATCCTCGGAATCTTCGGTTTTCTTTCTAACAATCTCCTGCTTCTCCTTCTCTCTGTGAATTGCTTTTTCGATTCCTTCTTCCTCTGCCACTTCACTAACACGTGGAACACGATCTAGAACCTCAGTTACTCTGAAGTGCTTGTTCTTGCTCAAAGGACGACTCTCAGTGATTACGACTGTGTCTCCTACAACTATGTCTGTGACGTCACCAACATCTGCTAGATACTTCTTACTCTTGCGGTATCGTTTCTTATAGAGGGAGTGGAACACATGACGGTGCACTGTGACGGACACAGTTCCCTTCATTGCCGTTGAGCTGATTGTTCCGGTCTTCTTTCTCATGATTTCTTGGGGGAATCAGATTTCTCTTTATTACTCTCTGCAGCTTCTGCTTTCTTTTCACTGAGGACAGTCTGCATTCTGGAAAGTTGTTTCTTTTCACGCTTGTACTTCGCCGAGTCTTTCTCCTTCTTCATTTTGATCCCGAGTCGAAGCTTAGCAACAAGACTCTTGTGCTGGAGAATCTCACGAATGAGATCTCCTATCTGCATGTTCCTGAGCTCTTTGATGGTGGTTAGATGAGCCATTATCGTGCAAGGCGGGTAACAACTTTCGTTTTTAGAGGAAGCTTGTATCCCGCTAGTTTAAGCGCTTCTCTGGCAGCTTCATCAGGCAATCCTCCCATCTCAAATAGGATGAGTCCTGGTTTTACAACTGCACCGTAATATTCCGGTGCTCCTTTTCCGGATCCCATGGGAACCTCTGCTGCTTTCTTGGTTACGGGTGTGTGAGGGAAGACACGAATCCAAATCTTTCCACCTCTTTGAACATGACGAGTCATAGCTCTTCTCGCTGCTTCGATCTGCCTCGCAGTGATCTCTCCACCACTCTGTGCCTTCAGCCCGATGGATCCGTACGCAAGTTGGGAACCACGATATGCCTTACCGGCGAACGCACCACGGCGTCTATGTTGCTTCCTGTGCTTGATCTTCTTGGGCTCTAACATTACTTAGAAGTAGAAAGAATATCTGAAGCTGATTGCACTTGTTGAACTTTCTTAAACACCATTCCCTTATAAATCCATACCTTTACACCAATAGTTCCATAAGTCGTTCGTGCATGACGAACTGCAAATTGAACATTTGCACGCAATGTCTGCAAAGGAATGTTTCCGTCTTTAAATAGTTCACTACGTGCGATCTCCGCACCGTTTAATCTTCCGGCAACATTGATCTTTATTCCAAGCGCACCTGCCTGCATTGCTTTTTCCAATGCCATTTTAGATGCACGACGATATGGCATGCGCCGCTGAATCTGTCCCTGAATTGTTTCAGCAATCACTTCTGCATCTGCATCCGGATTGCGGATTTCTTGGATGTTTACTTCAAACTTTCCACCGAAGCGCCTCTCAAGATCTCTCCTGAGTTCTTCAATCGCTGCACCCTGTTTTCCGATAATCACACCGGGCTTGGATGTGTGGATAACTACGGATGTCATCTTACTTCTATCAATTGTTATCAAGCTGATACCAGCATCCTTCATGCGCTCCCTGATGTACTTCTTTATATTTACATCCTCAATAAGAAGCTTGCGGTATTTCTTTCCGCGCGCAAACCAGGTACTCGGCCACGAGTTAGTAATGCCGATTCGGAAGCCATTGGGGTTGACCTTTTGACCCATAATTAGGATTTAGGGGAATCCGTCTTCGCTCCTGAAGGAGCTTCGCCGGACGTGGATACGGAAGAAGGAGAGTCTGGAGTGGCAGTATCCGATTTCTCAGACTTGCCCTTCGTACTCTTCGTCTTCGGGGAGGATTTCCCCGAAGCCGCCTCCTTTTTTACAGTTTTCTCGACCTTTTGTGAAGCTTTTTCCGGAGATTCACTCTTAGGGCTCCTAGGACTCTTTGGCCTCTTAGGGCTCTTTTCCTCAGTACTTCCATCAACCTCATCAGCCACTCCTAAGGTAATATCGATATGACTCAGGAACTTGCGCAATGATCGATATCTTCCACGTGCGATTGGATATCCACGATGATAAGACTGTGCCTTGTTCACTGTGATGGTCTTGATGACAAGATCTTTGGGATCCTGTTTGTCATTCTGAGCCGCATTGGCAACTGCCGACTTGATTAGTCCTTCAATCATTCGTGCAGCCTTCTTATTGGTCCTCTCAAGAACACCTAAGGCTTCCTCTACTTTTGCGCCACGGATCATCTTGGCAATGATATTTGCCTTCTTGGGAGCGATGCGGACGGAACGTAGTGAAGCTTTCATAAATGAAATGAGAATTAGGATGCTTTAAAAGCTTTTGTTTGGGCTTCTGCTATCTTTCCACCATGACCCTTGAACTTAGTTGTCCAAGCAAACTCCCCCAACTTGTGACCCACCATCTGTTCAGTGACATACACAGGAACAAAATCTTTCCCGTTGTGTACTCCGAATGTGAAGCCAACAAATTCCGGTGGAATATCGCAGTCGCGTGCCCACGTTTTAATAATCTGCTTCTGACCACCCTCCATCATCTTCATGACTTTTTTGAAGAGCTTCTCGTCTACATGTGGGCCTTTCTTGAGTGATCTAGCCATAAGAAAATAGGAAAACTATCGCTTGCGCTTCTTGCGCGTACGACGACGAACAATTAAACGATTGGATTTCTTCATTGGACGGGTCTTCACACCGAGTGCTTTCTTTCCCCATGGAGTTTTTGGACCCTTCTTTATACCAATAGGACTGTGACCTTCTCCACCTCCGTGCGGGTGGTCTGCAGCGTTCATAGACTTACCAAGAACCTGCGGGCGTTTACCAAGCCATCTCTGACGACCAGCCTTTCCGATTCGAATAAGACTATGCTCCGGATTGCTGACTGTCCCAATGCTTGCACTGCAAGCCTTAAGAACCTTTCGAACTTCTCCACTCGGGAACTGTACGATTGCATACTTTTCATCGAATCCGATTAGCGTTGCACTAGCACCTGCGGAGCGAACAACCTGCCCTCCTCGTCCCAGTGTGAGTTCAATGTTGTATATCTTGTATCCAACCGGGATATGTTCAAGATGCATTCTATTTCCCGGTTTCACTTTTGTCCTTTCGGCACATACAACTTCATCTCCGATTTTTAGAGCTTCTGGAGCGAGAATGTAGCGCTTGTCACCATCTGAATAGTGAACAAGTGCGATGCGGGCGGAACGGTTTGGATCGTACTCAAGTGATTTCACTGTCCCCGGCACGCCTGTTTTATCTCCACGCTTAAAGTCTATTGTTCTGAAAAGACGCTTGTGCCCACCTCCTCGATGACGAACTGTTATTTGTCCGCTCCGTGAACGACCTGATATGCGTTTTTTGCCTTTAGCAAGCCGTTTTTCAGGTCTTTTCTTTGTCAGACCAGAGAAGTCCGCGACCGACATTTTGCGGCGTCCAGGGCTCGTTGGTTTAAGCTTTTTCACTGGCATGATTAGGCATTCTTAAAGGAAGCAACATCAAGCGCCTTACTCTTTGGGACAAGAGTGACGATCACTTTCTTAAATGGCTGACGTTTCATCATTACGTTCCCGCGACCAAAGCGACGAACCTTTCCGGTTGTTCGCATCACACGAACACTTTCAACTTCAACATCATAAAATCTTCGAAGTGCGTTCTTCACATCAATCTTTGTTGCCCTCTTAGAAACCCTGAGTGTGTATGTGCGGTTTGCCTTCTGGCGTTCCGCCTTCTCTGTCACAACAGGGCCAATGATGACTTGAGAGAGATCCATTATTTCTTAGGAGTTTCGGATGTTTTCTCTGATTTTTTGCTCTTAGGGAGCTTCGGGATCTTAGGGCTCTTTGCAAATATCTCCTCCGCCTTCTTAATCGCATCAACAATAAAGATTATGTGATGAGACTTAAGAACATCTTCAGGATTTAAGTATGCAGCCTGCACTGTTTTAACCCTCTGTAAATTACGAACTGACCACGTAAGATCATCGTGTCTCTCAGGAACTACGAAAAGGATTGATCTTCCTGGTTCAACAGGCAACTTCTTAAGAAGCTCTGTGACTTTCTTGGTTTTAATCTCATTTGGATAATCTTCTAGACCAACAATTACTCCGTCTCGTGCCTTGAGTGAAAGACATGAAGCAAGAGCCTTGCGACGCATGACACGTGGCATGTTCTTTTCGTACTGAGCATTCTTCTGTGGGCCAAAAGCTTTGTTTCCTCCACGAAGAAGTGGGCTCCTTACCTGTCCACGGCGTGCACGACCTGTTCCCTTCTGCGCAAATAGTTTTCGTGTGGATCCTCTTATATCCCCCCTTCTCTTTACCGATGCTACTGCAGTTCTGCGATTGCTCTGCTGCCTCACAAGTGCCTGATGCATCAGCCCCTCGTTGATTGGAGCTTCAAAGAGAGAGGCTGGAAGATCTGCTGTCCCCTTCTTTGTGCCGGTGTTGGAATACACATCTATCTTCATGAGGATGGTGCGGACTCAACTGTAATAAAAACTCGGGCACCGTTTGGCCCCGGAATAGGTCCTTTAATTCCGATGATTCCTTTCTTGGTATCGGAAACCAGAACCGATCGATTTCGAATTGTTACCTGATCTCCACCCATGCGTCCTGGCATTTTCTTACCCTTTATAACTCTTCCGGGCCATTCCTTCATCCCAACAGATCCAGGTCGACGGTGATGATGAGATCCGTGAGTCTTAGGACCACAGGAAAACTTGTGCCTCTTAACTACACCCTGAAATCCCTTTCCTTTACTTACTCCTGCCACCGTAACCATGCTTTCTACAGGAATGCTTTCGATCGAAATTTGCTTCCCCGCCTCAACTCCCTCCAGATTCTCTACCTGCCACTCCTTTTGAACACTATAACGTGTGTGTTCATTTCCTTTCCTTGTCTTCCATTTTTTAGCACCAACACCAAGTACAACAGCGTTGTATCCGTCTTTCTCTTCAGTTTTCGTGCGTACAATGGTATTTGGCTCAACCTCCAAATATGTCACAGCAACTGCTTCCCCGCTCTCGAGGAAGACACGTGACATACCGACTTTCTTGGCAATAAGACCAGTCATAAGGCTTGGAGGTTCTTCTGATCCGCTTGTTTCGCATGCGAAAGGCGGATTTGAACAACAAGTGCGGGAAGTTTAGGCAGTAACAGGCGTTCGGTCAACAAAATTTGCAACCAATTCCTCAAGGAACCCTTTGAGCTCCTCTCTCCCCTCTTCGATTGATAGAAGATCGTTGTCGATTACTGCTGCGGGATCAACAGGAGGCTCGTATGGTCGATCTGGCCCATTCAGGTTGCTTCTTTTGATGTAGACCCACATTGGATCGCAAATTGATTGTAGTTCTTCTCGTACTACCGTGAATGGTGCAATGACTGCGACAATCACAAGAAACCCGTGCTCACTCATCAATTTGGCTAGCCGAGCAACTCGAAGATTATGGCGTCGTCGATCTTCCGGTGATAGACCTTCCTCTGTTGATATTGTTGCACGCATCTCATCTCCATCTAGTACGACAACTCTTCTGGCTGCGGGATGATCTGTACCCAACTCTTCATTGAAGTATTGCTTCATCCCTTCAGCAAGAGTTGTTTTGCCTGCTCCTGTATTGCCTGTGAGCCAGATGACGGGGAAGCGCTTCATCGTACTTTTTGGGGAGCATCACGATCGTAATCTTTTTTAGCATCTCCATATAATTTATCCCGTAAGTCCGTGGCAGAAATTGATTCAGTCTGATCATCAAGTTGAATGAGTTCGTATCCGACATCACGACCGATGTAAACAGAGAGCTCAGCACCGGGATCTGTAATGACTTGAATCTCAACCTGCTGTTCATTTGGGAACGTAGAACGGATCATTGCCTTTCGTTTTTCTATATCGAATGGATTTTTCTCCGTTGGTTCCGTTTCACGCATTAGGACAATACAGCGATCACATTTTGAAAGGATCTTTTCTATGCATTTCCTGTGTCCATCGTGAAATGGCTGGAATCGGCCGACAAAAAGTCCTGTTTTCATGGGGAACACACTATAAAGTGCTGCGTTCTAAGTTCCAAGTTCCAAGAAATTATTCCCTTTACCACGCAACAAACGCTACTATTCTCTGTACATGGACGATTTTCGCCTGAAAAAAGTTGAGCAGATGAGAAACGAAGGTGAGCAGCCTTACGCAGATAAATTTATACGCACTTGCATGCTCAATGAAGGAACGAGCAAAAAGGATGGTGATGAACTTTCCGTAGCAGGACGAGTGATGCTTTTCCGTGATATGGGGAAGATGACTTTTGCGACATTGCAGGATCAAAGTGGAAGGTTGCAGATTGCATTTAAGGAAGATGTTATTGGTGATGGATATAAGAAGGCACTTAAGCTGATTGATCTTGGTGACTTTATTGGAGTAACAGGTGAGAGGTTCACAACTAAAAAGGGGGAGCCGACAGTGCTTGTGAAAGAATGGAAGATTCTCACAAAAGCTCTCAGGCAACCGCCTGAAAAATGGCATGGTATCGCAGATCAGGAAACAGCCTGGAGACAGAGATATTTGGATCTCACGAGCAATCAGGAGACAATGGATAGATTCATTTTTCGCAGTCAATTTGTGAAGAAATTACGTGAATTTTATTGGTCGCATGACTTCACCGAAGTTGAAACACCAGTACTTGTAAATTATGCCTCCGGCGCACTTGCATCACCATTTAAATCTCACCATGAAGCATACGACATGGATGTGTTTTTAAGGATTGCAGCAGGAGAGACATTCCAAAAAGAATGTTTGGTTGGGGGTTTTGATCGTACGTTCGAAGTTGCACGTGTGTTTCGAAATGAAGGACTGGACCCAAGTCATCTTCAGGACTTCACAATGGTGGAGCACTATGCTGCATATTGGGACTACGAAGACAACATGAAGTTCACGGAAGAGATGCTGAGTACAATCATGCAGGATCTTCTAGGAACAACTAAGACAAAGATTCCCAATAGGGATGGAAATCTGGTTGAAGTTGATTTCAAACCACCATGGCCGAGGCTGAGCATGCAGGAAGAGATTAAAAAATCGTGCAAAATTGATATTTGTGAGTTTGATAATGCAGATGATCTGAGAAAAGAGATCGGGAAGCAGAAGATAAAACTTGATGTGCCGATTGAGAATCTTGGATTTGGTAATTTGATTGATCAGCTCTACAAGAAAGTGTGTCGACCGAAACTCGTGCAACCGACGTTTATTACAAAACATCCGGTTGAGCTCTCCCCTCTCGCAAGACTTAATGACGGGAATCCAAAGATAACTGATAGGTTCCAACTTGTTGTTGGTGGATGGGAGATTGTGAACGCGTACTCAGAACTTGTTGATCCTGTTGATCAAGCGAACCGATTCTCAGAGCAGGCGAAAGCGCACGCAGGCGGTGACGCGGATGCTCATGAGGAAGATGATGAATTTGTGAAGTCACTTGAGTACGGTTGTCCTCCATGCAGCGGATGGGGAATGGGTGTTGATCGCATCGTTGCATTGCTCACTCAACAAACAAATCTTCGTGATGTTGTTTTGTTCCCGTTGATGAAACCCGACGAGAAAAACGGATCTTCCGATGGAACTCCATCAAAAGCGCCCGTCGCGGCTCGGCCGCGCCGAGACGGAAAATCGGATGACTCCTCAACAAAACTCCTACAGCATGCAGAGTACGGTCATCTCCTTCCGGAAGCGCACGGACTGCTTGAGGAGCATACCGAAAACATTACAGCTCATTTGATTGCAACTGGTGCCGCAATGGAAGCCCTCGCGAATAAGTTTGGAGGAGATCCTCAGACATGGAAAGTTGCAGGAATGCTTCATGACTTGGACTGGGATCATCTGGAAAAAGATTTTGAGAAGCATTGCGGAGAACCTCTGGAAAAAATGATCAGTACGATTGATGCACCGGATGAGTTGCTTGCAGACATTCGTGCACACTATCAAGAGCAGTACAGCAAAGAGCACCCGCTTGAATCCATGCTTCGAAAATGTTTGTACTGCGTTGATGAACTTACCGGATTTATTATCGCTGTCACACTCGTTCGCCCCAGTAAAAAGATTGAAGATGTGAAGGTGAAGAGTGTGAAGAAAAAAATGAAGGACAAGGCATTCGCCGCACAGGTGAATCGAGAACAAATTATGAAATGCGAGGAATTGACCGGAATGGAGCTAGATGAGCTGATTGAAATAGCACTGGAAGCAATGAAGGGAGTAGCTGATGAGATCGGTTTGTAGTAATTACTGTTAATTCAAAGCATCTGCAAAACCTTCTTTATCGGTTCTTCCTGCTTGAGCGAAAGACGATAGGAAACATATTGTCCACGCTTTTTGTGTTCAACTATTCCAGCTGATTTTAGAATTCGCATGTGTTGAGATGCTGATTGAAGCCGTAGCTTTGCTGCCCCGGCAATGTCACTGACTGTTGCAGACTTCTGCTTTTTTATATACGAGAGGATGTAAAGACGACGAGCATTCGCTACTGCCTTGAGGCATTGTTCTAATTTTCGGATATTACCTTTCATAAATCTATCATATTCTTAATCAGGTAATTGCGCAATTACCTGATTATAAAATCACGGGATATCTACCTTAAGGGTCCTGCTATTATCAATTTTGAATGACATATCCTCACTACTGAGTCGTAAATTCTTCTCATATTTGTTGTTCTAGCCCAAATTTCACACCCTTCTCGAATGATGCAAGAGGATGTATCCTTCTCCCCCTTACTTTTTATGCACAGATTTTTTGCCAGCGTTATTCAACCGGCACTTGAAAAAATACGACCATCTTCAATTGTTGAGATTGGAGCCGGAGCCGGAGAAAACACAAGATTTTTAATGCAACTTTGTGAAGCATACAACTGCACACTACATTCTATAGATCCTAATCCCAGTTTTGACCCTGAAGAATGGCAAAATCTTTACGGCGACCGTTTTGTTTTTTACAAACGAAATAGCTTGGATGCTCTTCCGGACATTGAAAGCTATGATGCAATTCTCATTGATGGTGATCACAACTGGTACACCGTCTATCACGAATTAATTGAAATCCAAAAGTATGCACAGAAATCCGGTGAATTCCCGTTGGTATTTATACACGACGTGGGATGGCCATATGGCAGACGAGACATGTATCACGATCCTGATTCGATCCCTGAGCATTATCGCCACCCTCACGCACAGAAAGGTATTATTCCTTCAGAGCCGGGTCTCGTAGAAGTAGGCGGAATTGAAACAGGTGCCTGGAATGCAGAAAGAGAAGGTACTATTCAAAACGGAGTAAAAACTGCTGTAGAAGATTTTCTTAGATCAACACAAATACCTTTATCGTATTTTGAAGTAAATGGAATGTTTGGACTTGGGATTATTGCAAGTAACACATTATTGGAACAAAACAGAGAGTTGTTAACTTTTCTTCAAACGATACATACACCCGAGATTCTCAAGCCTCTTATGAAAGAAATTGAAGAAGACAGGATGAGTGCTTTTATTGAATCACGAATCTATCAAAGTAAAAGCATAAGAGTGGAAACTGCAGAAGAACAGCTTTCGAAAGTTGAAGAATCTCTGCGGGGAAAGGAGGCTGAGAATCAGGCTCTCAAACAAGCATTTTTGGAATCAAATAAGAAATGTAAGCAACTCCAGATTTTATCAGATAACCTCAAATATAAATTACAGAATAGCGATCAATATCTGAATCGTACGCTGCACTCAAAAAGTTGGAAATTAACGACTCCATTACGGCTTATAGGGGAACAGGTAAGAGCAATGAAAGATTTGTGGTATACATTTCTTTCTTTACTTTCCCAAGGTAAGAAAAAAGTTAAATCAACGAAGATAAAGAAGATAAAAAGGAAACCTTATAGCCCTCTCATTTCTGTAGTCATTGCTGTAAACGTATTTGATGAAGCATTACTCAAGCACTGTTTTGATTCTGTCATTAAGCAATCATATGAGAAATGTGAACTAATAGTAGTTAACAATGGTAGTACAAACGCATTTTTGAAACAGATTACTGATCACTATAAGAAACTCTATCCGGATAGAGTATGTGTTGTTGAAATAAAGGATTCGGTTACACGTGCCACAGCACGTAATAAAGGTTTTTATGAATCATCCGGTGAATATGTATTATTTATTAAACCAACCGATACACTGGACCCTGTTGCACTTGAGGTTATTGTCCAATCAATGCAAGACAAAAGGGGTGCATATGATTTAGTGTACTGTGATCATGAAGAGCCGACTGAAGCTGGCAATGTTTTTAAGCCTGTATTCAAAGGAATTTGGAACCCACGAAAATTGTTTGATGAAAATTACATCGGCGATCTCTTCCTTGTTGGGCAAAAAACATTAAGCAAACTGGGAGAGTTAGATGAAACACTAAAACATGTGGAAGGATATGATCTGCTCTTGCGCATGTATGAAAAAAATCCTCAAGTTAAGAATGTTATGCGCGTACTAATACGCCGTCACCATTGCATAGCTCTTGGAAAAGAGGGAGAGGAAGAAACTCAGAAAGTACAAATGGCAGCGAGGAAAAAAACTACCCACTCCGAAGAACATTAAGCAATTAATTAGGAAAACTTTCCGGAGGCTGCCAGTTGTCGAATGTTTTCTTCTTGTTGTTCAATGAATCCATCCGCTGTATAGCCATAGAGTTCCATAGCGTACTTCTCGTGTTCACACACCATATTCAAAAGTTCCGGTGTGTAACGACACTCAAGTTTCCATGTACCAAGTGCAAGTCCTTCGTTTGCTTTGGGTGTAGAGCGTATAGAGTTTTCATCAAATTCCTCTCCTGCGAGTTGCAATGCTTTTATAAAGTCATTTACAAGATTCTCTTGTCTCCCAATAAAATCGACTAGTTCTCCTTTTCTTCCCAAGAATCGTTGGTACGCCCCCGAAACCCAACCTGGCTTTCCTTTAATAACATTTCGTACAAATTGTTCAAATGAATCGCTCATGAATCTCTCATCAAAGAAACGGTTTATCTCAGCACGTTGGCACATCTTAAAAACCCAATAGGATTGGTAGAATGTAATAGGATTTCGTACAAAGGCAAACGTGAAGAGATGATGTAAATGAAGAACAGTCTGAGGAGCATGAATGGTGTTATTACGAAAGAATGGGCTATTAGGTTGAATAGGACCTAGTTCGTAAGATGGCATATTTGCATTCTTCACTGCTTTACGAATCCACGATCCTCCTGTCTTGGGAACATGAATAAAAACAGATTTCGTTAGCATAAGAGCCATAGTGTTAGAGGATAATCAATTGTTCACTGGCTTTCAATGGTATAAAAAGTGGGATCCCTATGGGCCAAACAGCAAATTGAGGACTCTTCTCACTTGTTTCAAAACAGGGTATCCTCTCTCCCTTGTATTGTTGGTCTTCTTGCATATATGTATCGATTCCACACCAGCATCATCAGGCCGCTCCTTGAGCTTATACAACCCTCAGCAATTGTGGAGATAGGTGCAGAAGAAGGTAAGCACACGAAGCTGCTTGTGCAATACTGCGAACCACACAACTGTACGTTGCATGTAATTGATCCATGCATCGAATGGAATAGTGAAGATTGGCCAGAGATTGATGAATCAATTCTCAAGATTCACAAATCAAAAAGTCTGCAGACGCTACCATCTATTGAGCACTATGACATTGTCCTGATTGACGGTGATCATAACTGGTACACCGTGTACCACGAATTGCTCATCATCCAAAAGCATGCAGAAGAATCAGGAACTTTTCCATTGGTGCTGGTGCATGACACAGGATGGCCTTACGGCAGAAGAGATATGTACTTCAACCTAGATGATATTCCGGCAGTTTATCGTCAGCCTTATGCAAAAAAGGGATTGCATCCAGAGAACATCCATTTGGAAGAGAGTAACGGTTTCAATCGTGATCAA